>CAYJNF010000489.1:0-3287 GCA_964370915.1 uncultured Chitinophagales bacterium | reverse complement strand
ATCCTAACCCGTAACTTGTAACCCGTAACTTCCCCCATGAACATCTTCTCCCCTCCCTCCCTCGATGACCTCATCCGCCTGCTCAAGGCTTGGCGCTTTTGGCTCTTAGCCACCGTGATCGGCGCGCTGATCGGCGCGGCGATCTACTTTATCGCGCCGCCGCCCTATCGCGCCCGCGCCACCGTCAACGTGGACTTCAACCTCGAAACGGCCTGGCCGCAGGAGACCGACCGCCAGCAGTTCTATTATCTCGAACGCGAGACGCGCAAGCTGGAGGAGATCGCCTGGTCGGATTCGGTGCTGCAAGCCGTGGCGGATGCGGATGGCAAGTTGACCGTCCGTGAACTGCGCGAGGGCAGGCTGCAACTCAGTCAACCCGCCGAGGCAGGCTGGCATTTCTATGCGGATGATTCCGATGCGAAGCGCGCAGAGTTGCTGGCTTCTGCGTGGGCCGAATCCTTTGCAGAGTCCGCGCAGGCCAACCTCGGCGCACAAGATGGATTGAACGCCGCCATCCAAATCGAAGTGACGCAGGCGGGCAATCTGCCCAAGCAGCGCAGTGTTCCGCTCAGCGCGTATTTGCTGGCGGGGACGCTGGGGGCGTGGCTGTTGGGTGCGTTGGTGATTTTGTTCATTCGAAAGCCGTAAGGCGAATTTGGAATCCGCCCACAACGTATGAAACTCTCCGTGAACTCCGTTGTGAAGTTTTTATGGGCCGCGGCATTGGTGTCTTTGCCTGTCACCAGTTTCCGCTGGTTCCCGTTTCTGGGTGACAGCACCCTCGTCCGTCCGCTGGCGCTGTATCCACTGGCGTTATTGCTGCCCCTTCTGCTGATTCAATCCATTCGCCGCGAGCGTTCCCTTCCGTGGGCGGGGAGCGCGATCCTGCTTGGGCTTTTCGCGCTGGCCGTTTTGGCGGCGACCAGCTTCGGCGTCCTGATCGATCCCATCCCCCTGCGAGGACAGGATTATTTCGACCGCTCCATCCGCGCCCTGGCCACTCTCGTGATCGGGCTGGCCTTCTTCATCTCGGCAGTCTGGATGAACCGCGACGAGGCCGAGGTCAAGTTCACGCTGCGCTGGATGCTGGTCGGCTTTGGTGTGGAGCTTGCCTGGAGCGGACTGCAAGCCATCACGTTTTACACGGGCCTGCTCAACAAGGAAATGGTCACGCACTGGCAGCTGGCCTTCTCGATGCGCGAACTCGTCCGCACCAACCGCATCTCGGGCCTAGCCTACGAGCCTGCCTGGCTGGCGGGCCAAATCGTGACGATGTACCTGCCGATCCTGTTCGCGGCGCTGTTGACGAAGACCCGCCTCACCTCCGCCCGCTGGCTGGAATCCGTTTTACTGGCGTTGTCCATTCTGCTGCTTTTGGCGACCTACTCGCGCGGCGGCATCCTGATCGGTGTGGGCGTCTCGGGGCTGGTCTTCCTGCTGGTGGGACGTGAGCACCTGCGCGCCGCGTGGGCCTGGTACTTCGGTGGCTTTCGGCGCGGATGGCTGCTACGCGTGGGCTTGCTCGTGCTGGTCATGGGTGTGATCGCTGGGACAGTCGCCTTCCTTGGACAGAAGAATTACTTCCGCCGCCTGTGGGAGACTTCTGCAGACAGCCTAAGCGAATACCTGGTGGACATCAACGTGGGCGGACGCAGTGCCTACGCCACGGGCGCGCTGGCCGCCTTCGAGGAGCATCCCATCTCGGGCGTGGGACTCGGCGCAAGCGGCTTCTGGATCTACGACAACCTGCCCGACTGGACTCTGACCACCGTGCCCGAGATCGCGAAACAGTTGAACCCCGAGAGCAAACTCTTCCCAAATCCGAAGAACCTCTACGTGCGCCTGCTGGCCGAGACGGGATTGGTCGGCTTTGTTTTCTTTGCCATCTTTCTTTTTTCGGTTCTGGCAGATTCGCTCACATTGTATCGACGCGGAAGTTTCCTCCGCTTTCTCGGAATCGCGGGACTTTTTGCGTGGCTGGCAATTGCCCTGTATAATGTGACCCAGGATTCGCTTGCCACGCCGAATATCTGGTTGATTCCAGGGATGCTGGCGGGAATTTCAATCGATGCTTCCAACGCCGAAGACGGCGGCTCAAGCAAAGTTTAGGAGACTGCATGATCGTTTTGTCTGTCGGGATGCCGCGCGCGGGGTCGGGCTGGCACTACAACCTGATCCACGACCTGATGAAGACCACGGGCTGCGCCGATGCGCGTGACATCCGCGAAAAATATGGTTTGCAAAAGATCCTGACCGAAGTGAACTGCAATATTGGCGTGCTTTCCGCGCGGCGGCTGGGCATGGTGGCCGTGCCTGCCCTGCTGGGCAAGACCTTCGTCATCAAGGCCCACGCGGGGCCGACGGGTACTTCACGGATTCTCGAAAGCCTGGGGTTATTGCGTATCACCTACATTTACCGTGATCCGCGCGATGCCATGCTCTCCGCCTACGATTATGGACAACGAGCGCTGCAAAAGGGACGGCCCAACGCTTTTTCGCATCTCACCGATTTTCAGAAAACGCTCGATTTTATCGGCGAGTACATCCATATCTGGGAAAAGTGGACTCAGGAGAAGCAGGCGCTCGTTGCCCGCTACGAGAACCTGCTGACGAATTACGAGACAGAGTCAGGCCGCCTGGTTGGATTCCTCAAATTGGACGGGACCAGTCCCCAGGTCCGCGCAGTGGTGGAGCAGTATCGTCCCGGGGCCAATGACGGACAACAGGGTCTGCACTATTTCAAAGGCAGGATCGGGCGTTTCCGTGAGGCCTATACGACTGAACAACAGGACATTCTGAAGGGCAAACTCGGCCCTTACCTGGCTAAAATGGGCTATGAGGCCTGACCGCGGTCAGGTGTAATTTTTTTGTAATGTCGTTCCTCCGCCTGTCGGCGGGTTTGGGTTTATCATTGAAAAATGCGTAGGTACGATACTCCTTACATTGCGGACTGGTTTGCCATATCCCTGCGCTGGATTGTGTTGATCAGTCTCGTCGCTTCATTGGGTTTGGGGCAGGTGTTGACCCTCCAGACCTTTTTCCCGTTGGTTCTAATGATTTTATGGAACCTGACGATGACGACCATCACCAGCCTGAATTTTCGTTTATCCTATCACCGCCAGATCAATGTACTGGTCGATTTTTTACTCGTGGGGATATTTTTCTGGGTGCAGAATGGTTTGCAGGGCACGGCCTGGTGGTCAGGTCTATACGCAATTCTGACGGCAGCAATCTACTTTGAATTTCTGGGGGCCATTCTGGTGGGATTATCTCTCGCCGCCCTGTTC
>CAYJNF010000488.1:0-3288 GCA_964370915.1 uncultured Chitinophagales bacterium | reverse complement strand
CTTCAGACCAATTGAAGAGAACGAAGGACCGGAAGTCCAGATTGAAGGGCGCAATATGGTCATGGCCGGCTCGAACAATTATCTGGGCCTCACTGCAGATCCACGCGTTAAACAAGCAGCTATAAAGGCAATCGAGAAGTACGGAACGGGATGTTCGGGTTCCCGTTACCTCACCGGCACACTCGATCTCCACATTCAACTCGAAGAAAAGCTCGCGGATTTCTTTCATAAGGAAGCGTGCCTTCTTTACAGCACTGGCTATCAAACAGCTCAGGGAATTATTCCAACCCTGGTACAAAAGGGCGAGTACATCGTTTCAGACCGCGACAATCATGCATGCATCGTTGCAGGCAACCTCATGGCCAAAGGCGCGTTTGCGGAATTCGTCCGGTTCAAACACAACGACATGAAGGATCTGGAGCGATTACTTGCAACACTCCCCCTTGAGAAGCCGAAGCTGATTGCATCCGATGGTGTTTTCAGCACGACCGGAACACTTGCTGATCTGCCAAACATTGTTGCGCTTGCCAAGAAGTTCAATGCGCGGGTACTGATCGACGATGCCCATGCTACGGGCGTTGTTGGTAAAGGAGGCCGCGGAACGGCAAGCCATTTTGGTTTGGAAAAGGAAGTCGACATGACGATGGGAACTTTCAGCAAGACGTTCGCATCACTGGGTGGCTTCGTGGTTGGCGACAAGTCCGTGATCAATTACTTAAAGCATACGGCGCCTGCTCTGATATTCAGCGCAAGCCCGACGCCCGCATCCGTCGCGGCGGCCCTCGCGGCTCTCGACATTCTCCAGCGTGAACCAGAACGCATCAAGAAGCTCATCGCCAATGCCGACAAGATGCGCAAAGGCTTCAAAGACATGGGTTTTAAAGTTATTGATAGTCAGACCGGGATTGTCCCTGTGATCATCGGAGATGATCTGAATACATTTATTTTCTGGCGTGCATTGTTTGATGCAGGAGTCTTCGTCAACGCGTTCATCAGCCCGGGCGTTCCTCAGGGAATGCAAATGCTGCGGACAAGCTACATGGCCACACATGAAGACCGTCACCTCGATAAGATCCTGGAAACGTTTGGTTCCATCGGAAAGAAGCTTGGCGTCATCAACTAACGTTCATTGAAATTCTGACGCGGAGGCGCGTTCGCACGCCTCTCTTTCCGGTCCTGCACTTCTCAACCTCGTCATCAAAACTCAATTTCGAAAGGCACTTCCATTTCACAAATTACAGTACGGCCTGTTCGCACGAAACGCGACGAGAAAACGTTCATCAAATTCCAGTGGAAGGTGTATGAGGGAATTCCCCAATGGGTACCCCCGCTGTTGATGGATCGGCGAAAGATGCTCGACAGGAAAAAGAATCCATTCTACAAGCATGCAGAAATGGAGACGTTTCTTGCGGAGCGTGACGGGAAGATTGTGGGACGAATCGCCGCCATCATTAACCACAACCACAATCGCGAACACGAAGAGAATATCGGGTTCTTCGGCTTCTTCGAGTGTTTTGACGATCAGGATGTTGCCAATGCCCTGTTTGATACGGCCGCAACGTGGCTGCGCACGAAGGGCGTGACTGCAATGCGAGGGCCGGTAAGCCCGTCGGTAAACGACGAGTACGGCTTGCTGGTCGATGGATTTGACCTGCCACCCGCGATCCTGATGGTCTATAATCCACCGTACTACCAGAAACTTATAGAAAGCTACGGGTTCAAGAAAGCCAAAGATCTCTACGCGTACCACGTCCACAGCAACAAGGTCTTCACGGATAAACTGAAACGGGTGTCGGAGATTGTGAGGAACAAATCGGGCGTCGTGTTCCGTTCTTTGGATATGAAGCGGTTTGACGAAGAGGTGAAAACCATCCGGGATCTCTACAACAAAGGATGGTCAAGAAACTGGGGCGAAGTGCCGATGACCGAAGAGGAGTTCAACTATGTCGCCAACGATCTCAAGGCAATAGTGGACCCTTCCATTGTGATCATTGCAGAGGTTCGCGGAAAACCTGTCGGCTTTGGAATGTCGCTCCCTGATTACAACATGATTCTGAAGGATAATAAACGAGGTTGGCTGATTCCGGGGCTGTTGCGGGTGCTGTTGTTCCGGAAGCGAATCGACTTCTGCCGCATTGTGATACTCGGTGTGGTTCCGGAATTTCTCAACTCAGGAATTGGCGGCGTGTTGTTCTACGAAACCGCCGTACGGGCGGTGGCCAACGGCTATCCCCACGGTGAAGCAAGCTGGGTGCTGGAAGACAACGTGATGATGAACCGGGGAGCGGAATTGCTGCGCGGCGACAAATGGAAGACGTACCGCATCTACGACTATGTATTGTAATACCCCGGTGTGATTCCTGTCGAAACCCATGTTATAAAAAAATGGTAACTTCGATGGAGAACCCGGACCGACACACAACACTGAATAACGACAAAGGTAACCAATGCCAGTAAAAGAAGTAGATAAGATATGGATGAATGGGAAGCTCGTGAAATGGCACGACGCGAAGATCCACGTTCTCTCACACGTCATCCACTACGGGTCGAGCTGGTTTGAGGGAATTCGTTGCTATCAAACGGCAAAAGGCCCGGCAATCTTCCGCCTCGACAAGCACATCCGCCGGCTTTTTGATTCTGCAAAAATCTACAAAACGGAGGTTCCGTTCTCCGAAACACAGATTGAAAACGCCATCCTCGAAACAATTCGCGCAAACAAGATGCAGGCATGCTACATCCGCCCGATCATCTATCGGGGCTATGGCGACGTCGGGGTCAATCCCCTTCCCTGCCCCGTCGATGTCTCGATTGCTGTATGGGAATGGGGAAGCTATCTCGGACCAGAAGCACTTACGCACGGTATCGACGTTTGCGTCTCCACCTGGACTCGCCCTGCGCCGAACACATTCCCGACGATGGCAAAAACAGGCGGCAACTACGCTCTTTCACAGATGATGAAGGTCGAGGCTCTGCAGGCCGGCTTCAAGGAAGCGATTGCGCTTGACGTGTTTGGTTTTGTCAGTGAAGGAAGCGGCGAAAATGTCTTTGCTGTAAAGGACGAAGTCATCTACACACCGCCGATTTCTTCCTCGCTGCTTCCCGGCATCACCCGCGCCTCGGTGATCAAGCTGGCAACTGATGCAGGCTTTGAGGTGAAAGAGACAAGCATCCCACGCGAGATGCTTTATGTTGCCGACGAATTGTTCTTCACAGGAACAGCTGCCGAAGTGCCGCCTATCCGATCTGTTGACAAGGTGAAAGTCGCCGATGGAAAACCCGGCCGCATCA
>CAYJNF010000487.1:0-3290 GCA_964370915.1 uncultured Chitinophagales bacterium | reverse complement strand
GTCTTTGACGGGAGTTCAAACATCACCGATTCACTGCGGAACGCACTCCAGCAATTGGGAAGCACGCGTGTCGGCCAATTCCAGTACGGACAGGGCTGGGCATTCGTCGGGCGCAAGGGAGTGAACGGACCAGGCATGACTCCGCTCGAAGTTCTCGCCAACGATTCGGCAACGATCAACTTTGAAGTCCTAAACTACTACGGGCTGCAGAGGGGTTCGTTGACCACGACGGGCCTCGCGATTCCCACGTCGTGGGATTCATTTCACTGGCGTTCGCACGGCGTGGCAACCACCAATTCCCGCGTTGCATTCCTCGGGGTTCGTCAGAATGGAACCATCGACACACTCCGCATCCTGCCGCAAGACAGTACGGACGTCAGTCTTGCGTTCTTGAATCCCTTGACTTCCGGCGGACTGTATTCGCGAGTGAAAACCGCTGCGCTCTTATCAACGAGCGACGCACTTGTTACCCCAACACTCACAGATTGGTGGCTCGATTTCACTCCGGCTCCCGATCTGGCGGTCAGTGCACGGTTGCTTGAGGTTGATGCCTCCGGCGAGTCGAGGAACATCGAAATCACGGTTCACAATCTTGGATATCAATCGAGCGACAGCGCGACCGTGAAGCTCTCAGCGTTCGATCTCATGAACCGCGCACGAGACTTGACCAGCGTGCCTGTCTCACCAGTGGCGGTCGGAGGGACGTGCATTGTAACTGTTCCGATTACGACAACGGACTTACCCCAACGAACGACATTGCAAGTCGAGGTGGTTCTGCTGGACAAGGAGAAGGATCTTGTCAGGGCAAACAACGTGGCATACTACAGCTTGTCGAATCCGGGCCACTCGTCACGGGGGGCAATTCGTGTTTTTGTAGATGGTGTGGAAATAATGGAAGGCGATTATGTTTCTCCGCAACCGACTATCACGGTGCGCCCCGAACATATGGACAACGTTGCTATCGCGAGTGTCGATCTTGCGGTGAACAATGTTGCCGTTGCGAGCCAGGCAACTCAGGTTGCCGCCAAAACGGGTACCGGCAGACTTGCTTCGGCTGACATTTCTTTCAAGCCGTCATTGTCGAACGGAACTCAGCAGCTAACGTTCCGCGTTCTTCGGACATCCGAAACAGGAGAGACGGATTCCACCGAACATGTGCTTCATGTGAATGTTCAATCCGAGTCGCGGCTCTTGAACGTGATGAATTATCCCAATCCATTCTCGCACGAAACGTTCTTTACGTTTGTCATGTCGGGAATGTCTGTGCCCGATGAGATCGTGATACGCGTGTTCACCATCGCGGGGCGCAAGATCCGGGAAATGAGAGTGCCGGCCAATGATCTCCGGTTGGGCTTCAATCGCATTCAGTGGGATGGACGTGATGAAGATGGAGATGAAATCGCGAACGGTTACTATCTCTATCAGATTGCGATGAAGGGAAATCAGAAATCCGATTCCGCAATTGAGAAACTCACTAAAGTACGGTGAGGGGTCTGGACCCCAAAAAAACAAAATCACCACGAGAGAGACAAAGTACGAACTGCCACCGCGCTACTGTCGGCTTTGTCTCTTCCGGGATTTGCTTTTCTTGTCGATGCTGGGTGTTGGCCGTTTCACTGCGGTGATAACCGGACGAGGTTTCTTCGTCAGTGAGGCTTTCATTCCTGCCGGAATCTGAGAAGAGCGATTCAGATTCCCGAACACCGTATTTGCATCGGCTGCTGTGACAACCCCGCTTAGGTTTGCATCTTCGAACAAATAACCAGTGCTGTTGAAGATGCCAAAGACCAGGTTGGCGTCCGACGACGTGACAATCGTCGATCGATTAGCGTCTCCTGCCACCATCCCAAAAACATTTGCCTCCAACCCGTTCATCGGCAGCGTGCCATACGCACGGCTTTGTGCCAGTGTGAAGTCATACGAGGCAGGCGTTGAACCTAATGGAAGCGACTGGACGCTCATGATCGGAAGATGATTCCGATGACGAAGCACAACGTAATAGCTTCCCGGCTTTATCAGGTCGAACGAAACGGGGGCAAGGCCATCCAGATCCCGGATTGATCCGACATTGGTAAGGAATCCCGCCCGACGGGCCGCCTGGCTGCTTGCAGTGGCGCTGTCTTGAAGTTCCACCAGAATCCAATCCACTACACTGTCAGGAACAGCGCCGGACTTTTCTGCCCCGGTAAAATTCCATGGCGCGACGGCGTACGGCTGAGTATGCGGCAATGAAGCCGCAAGATCCCTTCGCATGTTATGCATAAGGGTTGAATATGCCCCTTCCAAAAATGCCTTCAGGTTGACTCGTATCGTTGATTCATACGATGGGCCGAGTGTAACAGCCAATGACGAACCGAAGAGCGGACCGTGAACAACTTCCGCTGAATTGCTGACATATCGATACGTCGCTGCTTCCGTTCCGAAGATGTTTTCGATTCCGACGAGATGGGGAAATGAATTGCTGTTGTACTTTTCGATGAATGCCGATCCGGTGCGTGCCTGATTGTACTGCACCAAAGCAAACGAGTTGCTATTGTGCGATGCTGCAAATCTCAAACAGACTTGAAACGATACGTAATCGCTTGTGTCTGCCTCGGAGTTGTAGCGCGGAGCGTGGTCATACGTGACGATCAGAAGCTCGCCGTCAACTTTGTAGCTGAGCTTGTTCACCGGAACATCGGGATCAGAGAAATCGAAATCGGCCCACAGCGGATAGATCGCTCCGTTCGGCACCTCCCCCGAGGGAAGTGCGCCCGGAAGAAATTCGAGAGACCCTTCGCCGAACGAAACAATGCCGTTGGTGCTGACGAAGATGGTGCTATCGGCGGAACTGCTAAAAAGCTGGAAGTCTTTTCCCGGGAAGAGATTCGGCAAGGCGAAGAATCCATCGTCAATGTCGCCCGTAACGGGTGCAACCGCGAGACCATTCACAATCAAATCAGTACTTCCAGTTGTGTCTTTCCATCCAAATTGTGGTTGGGCCGGTGCGCCGTTGCCGGGAAGAGAATTTGTCATGTAGTAGAGATCGTTGCCGCTGCCGTCGTTCGTGCCAAAGTTTGCATTTGCCGCCGCAACAGGTACACCGACCGTATCGTTATATCGGAATTGATCCGTCGCGAGATTCGTGTAACATCTGACTGTGTACGAACCCGCTGCGTCAGGGTGGAAGGTGCTGTCGAAGACAATCTGATGACTCGCGTTCGCAGACACGGTATCAGATTTTGTACTCGAATATGAGAATCCGTTCGGCCCTGTGATGGACATGATGATGTTGAATGCGGCCGCCTGGT
>CAYJNF010000486.1:1138-3294 GCA_964370915.1 uncultured Chitinophagales bacterium | reverse complement strand
GAGGATGAGATGTAGTGATGAAGGATGCAGTTCGGGGCGTGAAAGGAATAGCTAATATGTCGCTCCTGACGGAGCTTGTGGCCTTGTTCGTAGCTTGTGGTACTACAAATAGGCGGGCTCCTACGGAGCCGAAACCGCGACAGGCTGCACCAGAACTCATTGATGAAACAGTGAATTGTGTTTATGAGTCCCGTTGGGGACAGGCTATTTGTAGAAGGAGAATTTCCCGTTGCGATTCAAGCTCCGCTAGGAGCGGCCTCTCATTGTTACAGAACTTGTAAGTACTACAAATAGGCGAGTTTCTACGGAGCCGAAAGCCGCGACAAACTGCACGAGAACTCGTTGATGAATAGTGACTTGTGTTAATGAGTCCCGTTAGGGACAGGCTATTTGTAGAAGGAGAATTTCCCGCTGTGATTCAAGCTCCGCTAGGAGCGGCCTCAAAGGTGACGAGGTCAACTATTCATTGAAAGATCAAGAAAGAACCAAATGCTCCTGACAAGACCTGCTAGCGGCCTGGCATTCAGTCTTCTGCTATCGTGCGTGGGATTTGCCCAAGACACTACGCGCCACGGCTGGCCGCTCGCGCCGTTCTTTGGCACGCATCCCAGTACGGGAGTGTTCAGTGAATTTCGCAATACGTTAAGCAGCGATCATTTCCACAGCGGAGTCGATATCCCCAGCCCGGATGGCTCTCCCGCATATTCGATCTACGATGGCATTGTTACAACAATTGGCTCTGTCGCGTCGCAAGGAGACAACGCGTACGTGCGTGTGTCGTATGTTGTCCACGGACTTGGTAAGAGCGACGCGTACATTCATATCGCCCCGAATCCGTTGTTGAACGTTGGCGACTCGGTGCGCGCGTTCCAAACCGTCATCGGAAATATCTTGCCCGGCCTGGGACACGTACACTTTACTAACGGCGGCCCATCAGGTTCCACATACATGAACGCGATTCGTCCGGTCGGCGGGTTTACGCCGTACATCGACAACTATGCTCCTGCCATCCAGTGGGTGAGATTTTTTGTGGATCTGACGGAAACCGAATTCCCCGCCAATCGCGTCAGTGGTAACGTCGACATCCTTGTCTATGTCAAAGAAACAAGCGCCGCCGATCCCTCAGGCATTTCCAGCTCTACAACGAACAACGGAACATACATGGTTGGGTACAAGGTTCTTACCGCGGACCGTTCTGCCGAGGTGTATGTGCCGCCGTCGAATGGCGTTCGATTCAGATTTGACCGTATGCCGGTCGATACCTACGTGCATAACGTTTTTGCCTCCGGCTCCGATCTTTCAACAGCTATCTACACGATCACAAACGGTAACGGCGCGGATGACGTGAACTCGTCACGGGTAGTGAACAACAACGCGTGGAATTCAACTGCGCTGCCGCCCGGCAACTACACCGTCATGGTGTTCACGCAAGATACGCGGGCTCTTACCGACACGGAGTATGTTGCGGTTGAGGTTACGCGCCAGGATTTTGTTCCACCGGCGCCACCAACGTTGTTGTCGGTGTTGAACGACAGCACGAATCGGATTACGCTTCGCTGGATGTCGAATGCGGACGCCGACTTGCGCGGCTATCGCATCTACTTCAGTCTCAATGGAACAACATGGACCCTCAAAGACAACGAGTCTGTACTTGATCGTGTCACAACGTCGAAATCGTATCCCGTTACCGCACCATCAACAATCTACTTCCGACTTGCAGCGGTCGACTCTGCGTCGCCGCCCAACGTGAGCAACTTCAGCGACGCTTATGGAGTCCGTTTCAATTCATCGCAAACCAAATCGCTGATCGTAGATGGATTTGATCGGACGGAGACGTCGGGAAGCTGGCACGATCCCTCGCATCCATTCGCCATGACGCACGGGATGTCGGTGCCGTATGATTTTAATACCTGTGCGAATGAAGAAGTGATTGCAGGGCGAGTGAATCTCCAGAGTTACCACGTCGTTGTTTGGTTGTTGGGCGATGAATCAACGAACGACCGGACGTTTGATGTGAACGAGCGGGCGCTTCTCAAGTCGTATCTGAGAAACGGCGGCAAGCTCTTCGTCAGTGGATCGGAAGTTGCATACGATCTTGATCGCCCGAGCGGCCCGACGCAGGATGACAGGGACTTCCTGCATGACTTTCTTAAGGC
>CAYJNF010000486.1:0-1128 GCA_964370915.1 uncultured Chitinophagales bacterium | reverse complement strand
CCCGCTATGCCGGAGATGATGCCGCGGAGTTTTCCGTTTCCGGTGCGGCGTCAACGATCTTTGCCGGCATCAGTCTTCGGTACGGCGTTGTCAGCGAAGGCTCGCCGTATGAGGAGGATTGGCCGGACTACATCACGCCCGAGGGTGGGGCAGCGACGATTCTTCATTACGGTGCTGTTGGAAATGCTGTGTATGCAGGCGTCGGGTTCAAGGGAATATTTTCGGGCGGAACACAGCTGGGCGCGGTTGCTTATGTTGCGTTTCCCTTCGAGACCATTACCACGAAGGCAAATCGTGATTCGTTGATGCAGCGGGTCTACCGCTATTTTGACGTGACAAGCGATGCGGAGGAGACTGTCGCTGCAAGGGTTCCCGTGCGAACAGAGTTGTTCCAGAATTATCCAAATCCGTTCAATCCGACGACGACAATCGAATTCACCATTCCCGTAGGGACGGGGCATGCCCCGTCCCTACTGAAGGTGTACGATGTTCTCGGCCGCGAAGTCGCGACGATTGTGAATGAGCAATTGAAGCCTGGAACATATGAACGGGTGTTTGATGCAGCGAGGCTTGCAAGCGGCATCTATTTCTATCGTCTTACTAATGGAACATTTGCCGAGACGAAAAGCATGGTGCTGTTGCGATGACTCTCCAATTTCCCACACGTCCTGTCACGATTGATTGCGTCATCTTCGACGGCGATGCGGTCGTGCTGATCAAGCGCGGCCATGAGCCGTTCAAAGATCATTACGCGCTGCCGGGCGGCTTTGTTGAGTTGAACGAGAGCGCCGAGCAAGCGTGCGCCCGCGAGACTCTGGAAGAGACCGGGCTTGTTGTGCGCAACATTCGCATGATTGGCGTGTATTCCGATCCTTCACGCGATACTGCGCGGCACACAGTGGCAGTCGCGTTTCTCGCTGAAGCCGACCTCTCGACGCTCAAGGCGGGCGACGATGCTGCGCATGTTGAGCTTGTGAAAGATTGGCGCAACTTGTCGCTTGCGTTTGACCATCACAGGATCATTGAAGATGCGTGGAGAAGTTGGAAGTCAGGGGTCATTGGTCAGTAGTCATTGTCTTGTCCTGAAATAGGTTGACAGATCACAAACCTAATTCGAGGAGAAGACGA
>CAYJNF010000485.1:0-3296 GCA_964370915.1 uncultured Chitinophagales bacterium | reverse complement strand
GAAGCAAAGTACGGCTGTAAAACTTCTTCCGTTCTGTATGTCGCGACAAAGGAAGGCTCGCGCGAACGCGTCGGCGGCTCTGCCGGACTCAGCATGTTGAGCACGCGATTGATGCTCGAAGGACCTCTCACCGAGAACGCATCATTCATCGTCGCCGGACGACGATTGTATGCCGACTTGCTGGTGCCGGTGTTTGCAGCCGCAGTGAAGAGTCCTCGATTCTACTTCTACGACTGCAACGCGAAACTCCAATACTCTCCCTCCGGCGCTGACAAACTTGTGTTCACCGCGTATCTGGGAAACGACGTCTTGTGGCGCTCAAGAGAAAACACCGACGTCAACTTCGACATCAACTGGGGGAACAATGCAACTTCGCTTCGATGGCTCCATCTTTTCTCTTCCAAACTTTTTGCCGATGTTGCAGTCACCTATTCAAGCTACAGTTTTTCAACACGGATCTTGAGCGACCCCAACAAGGGCTACATCGATTGGCTCTCGAACTCATCCATTGCCGACCTTACAGTTTCAGGAAAGCTCGAAATGCAATTCAGTGATGCGATGTCACTGAAAGCCGGCGCTGAGCTGACAAGGAACCGACACTCTGCAGAGGCGTTCGACAAGGTCGCCGACGTAGAGCGCGGAACGCTTGCACAATCAACGGCGTATGCTACTGATGCCTCCTTCTTTCTTCAACATGAAGCAAAGTTCTGGCAATCCCTCTCGACGACGGTCGGGATTCGTCTCAACTCTTTCGCGAATGGAATGTTCGTGGATGCTGAGCCGCGGCTTTCCGCGTTACTCAGTCTGTCTGACGACTTTCGCGTGAGGGGTTCATGGACGATTTCTCATCAGTATTTGCATCTTATCACGAGAAACGAAATTTCATTCCCCACAGACCTGTGGCTTCGTTCGGGAAGGGATGTGGAGCCTTCGCGTATGACACAAAGCGTCGTGAGTATTGAAAAGAGCTTTGCCGACAGAACGTACAATGTCGTTCTTGAGGGCTACCACAAGACGATGAAGAATCTGTACGCGTACCGGCAAATGGCTGATGTTGTTGCCGGCATCCCTTCTCCCGACAATTTTGTGAAAGGGACGGGCGAAGCGTATGGCGGAGAACTTCTGATCCGAAAGAACGTCGGTCGTTTTTCGGGATGGATCGGTTACACGCTCTCGTGGACGACGAGAACGTTTCCCGACCTGAACAACGGCGCGCCGTTCTACGCGCAGTACGATCGGCGGCACGACATGTCCCTCGTGGTTCGCTACAAAGCCTCCGACCGCTGGCAGTTGAGCGGCACGTGGACGTACAGCAGCGGTCAACCGTACACGTTGCCTACGGGACAGTTTGTGTTTCCACCATGGCAAAATAGCAAGCACTATATGGATTTTTCGTCGTTGAACGACAGACGCCTCCCGTCGTTTCACAAGCTTGATCTTGGCGCCACGTATTCGTTTTCATGGTTTGAGATGCCGTTTCAATTACTCATCAACGTGTACAACGCGTACAACCATCATAACATTATATCACGGTACGTAAGCTATGAGACTCAGCGAAACGGCTCACTCAAGCCTGTACTGAAGGATCTCATTCTCTTCCCATTTCTTCCAACTGTCGGCATCAGTTGCACATTCTGAGGATTCTAATGCACACGAGGAACGTTTCTTTCTTGTCGATTGTCATTATGATTGCTTGGGTCGGATGCGAATATACAACCGACGGAGTTGAGCTTCCCTATGAAGAGCGATTGGTGGTGTATGGCCAGTTCCACAGCTGGGGCGCGGAAATCTATTTCGAGCGTACACTACGATTGGAGGAGGAGTGGGCAGAACACTCGTCGAGGTTGAATGACGTGAAAGCTCACATCAAACACGCACACGGAATAACTGAGATCCCATTGGATACAGCCAGTCGACATCTAGGTACGTACCGCTCACAAGTGGGTTTTAAACCTGGAGAACAACTGGAACTCTTCGCAGAATGGCACGGAAAGAAGGTCACTGCAAAGACAAGACGACCACTAACACCACAAATCGAAGCGTTCCGTGTATCGGTTGACTCATCGGTACAACCACCAGCTTTGGTTTGTGATGGTGAATTTGTTCCGCACAGTGGCGAAGCATATCAGCCTAACTTCTTTGTCTGGATTGGCAACGTCGGCATATACTATCGAGAGGAACACGGTATGAAAAGAATTGAGGATGCTGAACGAGATGGGAAGGTTCATTTGACTATGAACATACGGATCTTGTCTGCGTTTCCTGACTCGGTGGCATTTGAAGTTAACGCTTATGACAAAGCGTACTATGATTATTGGGTTTCGCAAGGAGATCCGGCGTTGTCCGGATTGCCTCGCAGTTCCCTTTTCTCCGGCTCTTTTCGTTCGAACGTGAAAGGAGATGGCGTCGGCGTTGTGTGGGGGACAAGCTGGAATCGAAAAGTCATATTATTCAACTGAGAAGCTTATCGCGGAGAGAAAATGCCATTAGAATCCATCAACCCGGCGACTGGCGGTCGCATTCAGACGTACAACGAGCACACTGATGTCGAAATCCCAAAGAAGCTGAGCGCCGCGCACAAAGCGTACAGTACTTGGAGGCAATCGAGCTTCGACGATCGCGCAAGGCCGCTCCGTGGCGCCGCAGCGATTCTTCGCGAGAGAAAGGATGAGTACGGCAAACTCATGGCGCTCGAAATGGGAAAGCCGCTGAAGCAGGGCATCGCAGAAGCCGAGAAGTGCGCCTGGGTGTGTGAGTACTATGCAGAGAACGCGGAGAAGTTTCTTTCGCGGGAAGTTGTTCCGACTGACGCCTCGACGAGTTTCGTCGCGTTTCAGCCCCTCGGCATCCTTCTCGCGATCATGCCGTGGAATTTTCCGTTCTGGCAAGTTTTTCGTGCCGCAGCGCCCGCGTTGATGGCGGGGAATGCTGTCGTGCTGAAACACGCATCGAACGTCTCCGGCTGCGCGCTGGAGATCGAGAAGATTTTTCAGGACGCCGGATTGCCCGAAGGATTGTTCACCACGTTGCTTCTCACATCGGGCCGCGTCAATTAGTTGATTGAACATCCACTCGTCAACGCCGTTACGATCACAGGGACCGTCCCCGCCGGGAAAGCCGTTGCTGCAAAAGCCGGAGCGGTGTTGAAGAAGACTGTGCTCGAACTTGGCGGCAGCGATGCGTATGTCGTGTTGGAAGATGCAGATCTCGAACACGCGGTGACGACATGTGTGGCGTCCCGTCTCATCAACAACGGAGAAAGCTGCATCGCCGCGAAGCGCTTCATCGTCGTCGAA
>CAYJNF010000484.1:0-3300 GCA_964370915.1 uncultured Chitinophagales bacterium | reverse complement strand
CACGCGTTCAACAGAATTATTGTTCAAGGTATGCTGCCTCTTCTGCTAAGAATTTTTGATAATCTTCGGCCGAGTCGAGCATCAGCGTCCCCCTCATCCGATAATGCCCAAGACCGCACAGCTGCGCACAGGCAATCTCCGCGGGCGTGTCTTGTGTTGCGTTAACATTGGAAACGCCGGCGGCGAGAAGCTGTGTTATCGCGTCATCCGTGACAGCATCTCCCTTCGCCAGAATCGTCGATCCGTCCTTTGCCTTGTACTCGGATGATGCAACCAATGTAGTCAGATGTGCTGGAATGTGTCCGGCAGAAATCGGGTACGTTCTCGCCATGCGATCGCGGATCTCGGCGTTGGTCATCGTGGCAGTGAATGTAATCGGAATCGACTGACCCGGGATGGCATCTTGCTTCACGCGCAACAGCGGAAGGCCGAAACTGTGGATCACGTCCTTGCTCGTCAGGTAGATGAGAATGGGTTTGCCCACAGGAATGTGAAGATTGTTGATCGTGGCGATATCATCCTTTGCGTCGGGATCTTCGCGATCGAGTCCTAACGGATTATCGGAGGTGACGAGGCTAATGTCGCGCCGCCCAAACTTCCCATCGGGACCCGGGTAATGGATGTTCCATGCAAACTGCTCGGCGACAACGTGAATCACCACCGCGTCTTTCGGGTCGGGATACTTCAGCCAAACATTCGACCACACAGGCACGGCAAATCCGACAAGCAGCACGCCTTCAAACACTACCACGGCAACCTCGAGGTAGCTCGATGCATGGCTTTTCACTCCGTCGTAGTTCGCGGCCGGATTTCGCTTTTGTCGAAATCGTATCAGCGAATACACGAAGAAGCCGCCCCATCCAACAAACAAGAAGGCCATCAGCCAGTGAACAATCACGATGATCTGGTCGATGGATTGTCCATGAACCGATGCATCGATTGGTAAGCCTAACAGATCAGACATAATCCGGATTCTCCTTATGAGTTCAATTCAACCGGTCAGCAAACTGACGGTTCAGCTCGAGCGCACGTTTTCGCAAGTAGAGAAAGAACGCACCTACTCCTCCCAGCACGGTCCCGGTAATTCCAAGCAGACTGATGATCGCCCACTTCATGCCCTGCACTTCCGACGATCCCGGATCGCCGTAGCAACTGGGACAGGCAAGAACAGTGTCGGCAGAAAGAATGACAAGCATGACCAGCGTGGTAACTTTTATCATCCTGACATCACTGCACCAGATTCTCTCGAGAGTAGATTTTTCACTTCGCTCCGCTCGTTCAGAATGACGAGTCATATCATCCTCACGTGTTTGAGTTTTTTCATGAAACGAATGCCGTAGAGTGTCAAACCAATTGCTGCCAGCACCGCAACGATACCGCCGAGCAATTGCCACACGTTTCCGTTTAGGAGATAGCTGTTCACTTCCCAAGCCGCAAATCCAATTGCCAGCAGAATGGAAATGATGATGAAGAATATGTGAAATGCTTTGAGTGACATTAGTGGAGGAACCTCGTGCTGTTCTGATCTGCAGAAATTGGAAGGACCATCAACAACAAAAAGAACACGACTGTCAACGTCAGTGTCCAGTAGATGATCTTCTTCTCCGAAATGAGATGCATAAAGTAGCTGGCCACCAACGATGCCTTCACCGTTGCCACGATCAGCGCAAACGATATTGCCGCGGCAACACCCAGGTGCAGGTATGAAATCGCCACGGTGATAATCGTAAGAGCCATCAACGTCACAAAGACAACGATGTACTTGCGAACGCTTTTTCTGATATCCTCTGCATGGGCTGTTTCCATGGCTTCTCCTATAAGAGATATAAAACGGGGAACAAGAAAATCCAGACCAGATCTACAAAGTGCCAGTAGAGTCCGGCTACTTCCACCCTGTTGGTGAACCGTTGGGGATCGGTCTGCCACATCTTGCTGCCGGGTCCCCAGAAATACGTGTTCACGATGATGCCGCCGATGATGTGCAAGCCGTGCAACGCCGTGATGGTGAAGTAGATTGCAAGAAATGTGTTCGTACTTGGAAAGAGATGATGCTCGAACTTTGCGGTGTACTCAAAGAACTTCACGACGAGAAAGACGATTGCGAGAAGTATCGTAAGGCCCATGTACAATTTGAATTTGCGGAAGTTCTTCACCATCAACGAAGCCCACGACATCACCATGGTCACGCTTGAGCTGATGAGAACGATGGTATTCAGTGTCGCGAGCGGAATGTTGAGAATCTCGTAGCCATGAGGCCAGGTTGGTGCGTTGACGCGCAACAGAACGTACGTCGAGAACAGCGCTCCGAAGAGCATCACTTCCGATGCGAGGAACAGCCAGATGCCGAGTTTCGCATTGTACAGTCCGGTGTCGGGACGGGCGGATGAGGTATAGGGAATATTCATGCTTACGCCCTCTCGTGCTGAGGAATGAAATCGCGAGACGCGCCCGGAACGCTGTACTCATAGGGACCGCGGTGCACTTCCGGAACCTGTGCGAAATTTCCGTGTGCGAGCGGCGGCGAGGTTGTTGCCGCCATGTCGAGCGTGGTCGCTTCCCATACGTTGTCGGACACCTTCTCCCCCCTCTTCGCACTCCAGAAGAAGTTGATGATGAAGGGAATCTGCGCGAGGCCGAGACACCAGGCAGAAACCGACATCACCTCGTTCCATTGCAGAACACTCTGCGCGTGAGCATACTGCGCACCGCCATCGTACAACCGGCGCGAGACGCCGGCCAGTCCCTGGATGAACATCGGCATGAACACGCCGTTCAGGAAAATGAACGAGCCCCAGAAGTGCAGCTTGCCCAGCATATCGCTCATCTTTCTGCCGGTGACTTTCGGATACCAGTAGTAGATGCCGGCAAAGAGCGCCATCAGAGTCCCCGGCGCTACAACATAATGGAAGTGCCCGATGACGTAATACGTATCATGCAGATGAATATCGGGAGCGGACAAGCCGAGCGGCAATCCTGTCAGTCCCCCGATTCCAAACATCGGCAGAAATGCAAGAGCAAACATCATGGGCGTCGTAAACCGAATCGAGCCACCCCACAGCGAAAGGAAGAACGCAGTGAGAATGATGATCGATGGAATCGAAATGATCATGGTAGTCGTTTGGAAAAACGTGCTGATCACCGTTCCCATGCCGGTCATGAACATGTGGTGCGCCCAGACGACAAACGACATGAACCCAAGAAATATCGCGGCGTACACGATCGACTTGTAGCCCCACAACGGCTTGCGTGTGTTGTTGGCAATGATCTCCGCAACGATCCCCATCGCAGGCAGAATCAGAA
>CAYJNF010000483.1:0-3300 GCA_964370915.1 uncultured Chitinophagales bacterium | reverse complement strand
AGCATATGGCCGACGGTTTGCTGCTCGGTTGAGCTTTCGAGCGTCAGTCCGGCGATCTCCTCTTCGTTCAGTTGCACCGTGTCCGTCATGAACGCCCAGCGACGCCAATCGGAGACGGCGCGTCGGAATCGCTGGTAGTTCTCTTGCACACCAAGCGTCAGATTGTGGTAGTCAAAGTGGATCGGGATCTTCTGTTCCCGCACAGCCATCCGGAGTTCATCCATCGTGCTGAGCGAGATGTCAAATCCGGAAATCATGTTCACGAGAATTCCGTCCACCTTGAGAAAACTTTTGATTTGTTGAAATGGAATCGGCTTAGCAATGTCCTTCGAACATTCAATCCTCGTCTCTTTATTCTGATAGAAGAGGTGGACGTTGTTCGTTGGTTCATCGAATCGGAATATGCCGGAGGTCTCGACGTTTTTGAATTTGTCAAGGTCATGCAGGAGTGGCTCGTAATCCTTCGTGTTAACTCCGAACACCGGAAGCACCGTATCCGAATCAGCCAGCAACGCCGACAACGTTGCAAGCGAATTATATATGCCGCCGTAACTCTGTTTCTCCGATTCGTCAACAGGATGAATCACGTCGAGGCAAAGGTGACCGATGACAAGAAATTTCATAGCGTCACCACTTTGATCCGCCCCTTCTGAACTTAACGAGTTTCTGTTTGATGGATGAGTCGTGAAGCGCGAGAATCTCCGCCGCCAGTACGGCGGCATTCTTTGCGCCCGCCGCGCCGATAGCAACTGTTGCAACCGGAATTCCCGCAGGCATCTGCACAATCGAATACAATGCATCAACGCCGTTGAGCGCGGATCCTTCGAGGGGAACGCCGATCACCGGCAATGTTGCATGCGACGCAGCAACGCCCGGAAGGTGAGCCGCCATTCCTGCCGCGGCAATAATGATCGAGAACCCATTGCGCTCGGCATCCTTGCAGAATGCCGCGGTCTCATCAGGATTGCGATGCGCAGACGAAATCTTCATCTCGAATGAAATGCCGAACTTTGACAAGTAGTCCGTGCAGCCTTGCATAACAGGCTCGTCGGACTTGCTGCCGAGGAGAATTGCGACTTTGGCCATGAGTTCTTTCCGGGATTGAGAGATGCAAAGGATGAGATATCACGCGGCCTCTGCAATGCGTGGGATTAGAGATTGACTTTTGCCGTATACGGAAAATTTTCGTTTTCGCACATGCGCCAGATTGCCTGGCATGAGAATTTGTTTTCGTAGAGTGCCCGTCCGATAATTACCGAATCGACGCCGAACTTCTGAAGCTCCTGCACCTGCAGCAGATCGTCGAGCCCGCGAATGCCGCCCGCCGATGTAATGCGCAAGCCCGTTATTTCCGCAAGCTGCTTGAGCGCGTCGATGTTGACTCCTTCAAGATTCGCGTGGCGCTGCACATCCGTGAAGACGATTCGCCGGAACCCGAGGTCCTTCGCGTTCAGCGCGACCGAGAGCGGCGTCAGGCCCGAGGTTTCCGCCCAGCCGTGAATTGCCGCGAGACCGTTGATGGCGTCGATGCCAACGACGACTTTGCTTGAGCCAAACCGGTCGAGCGCACGTTTCGCATCGTCGGGGTTCTCGATGATCATGGTGCTGACGAGAACGCGGTACACGCCAAGTTCGAACGCCTTGCACACATCATCATATGTCCTGAGTCCGCCCCCGAGTTCAATGGGAATATCAACCGCTTTGACCATTTGCTTGACGGTTTCGGTGTTCATAAGCCGTCCGCAGATGGCGCCGTCAACATCGGTCACGTGCAGCGATTTGGTATTCTCAATCCGCCACAACTTGACCATCTTCACCGGATCGTCGCCGTACCCCGTGTCGTCAAGTCCACTGACTATGCGGACACAGTGCTCGGAGCGCAGTTCAATTGCCGGAATAATAAGAAGCATCGTTCTCTCTTCACAAGTTCGTCTGCCTCAAGGTGTGGAAAAACGGCATGAGTTTCAAGACGAAGAGATAGATAGAAACAGAAGGAAGCGCAATCATTACTGTCACGGCGCCCGGAAGTTGCTCGCTTGCCGTGACAGCAGAGAAAAAGTGAAGGGTTGGAGAGATGAGTTGGGGAATCCCGAGAACACACTCATTGCGTAATGCCTGCAAGTCGCAGTACAAACGCGTACTGCAGCGCGGTCTCGCTCAGCTTCCGGAATCTTCCCGATGCGCCGCCGTGTCCGGCTTCCATGTTTGTCTTCAGCAACAACACGTTGGTGTCGGTCTTCATGGCTCGCAGCTTCGCCACCCACTTTGCCGGTTCCCAGTATTGTACTTGTGAGTCGTGCAGGCCGGTCATCACCAGCAGATTCGGATATGCCCTTCCCTGAACATTATCGTAGGGAGAATACGAGAGAATATAGTCGTAGTATTTTCTTTCGTTCGGGTTTCCCCACTCATCGTACTCGCCGGTTGTGAGGGGAATTGTTTCATCGAGCATTGTCGTGACAACATCGACGAACGGAACAACTGCGATGGCGCCTTTGAACAATTGCGGCGCCATGTTAACAACGGCACCAATCAGAAGTCCTCCCGCACTACCGCCAAGAGCGAAGAGTCGTTCCGGGCGAGTGAATTTTTCTGCAATGAGATACTCTGCACAGTCGATAAAATCGGTGAACGTATTCTTCTTCTTGAGCAGTTTTCCGTCTTCGTACCATTCACGACCAAGCTCCTCACCGCCACGAACGTGTGCAATAGCGTAAATGAATCCGCGGTCCAGCAAACTGAGCCGTGCGGATAAGAACGTTGCCTCAGTGCTGATCCCGTATGATCCATAGCCGTACAGCAGCAGCGGGTTCGTTCCGTCGCGGTCCGCTCCGTTCTTGTACACGAGGGAGATGGGGATCAGTGTTCCATCTTTGGCTCTCGCGTGAAGACGCTCCGAACGGTATTGCCTCGGATCGTAGCCACCCACAACCTCTTCCTGTTTGAGCAGTGTTCGGGTTCGCTTTGCCATGTCGTAATCGAACACGGAGGCCGGAGTAATCAATGACTGATAGTTATACCGAAGGAGTTGTGTGTTGAAATCGGGATTCGCGCCGAAGGACGCGGCGTATGCCGGCTCGTCAAAGCTCACGTAGTGTTCGTCCTCACCGTTCCATGGAAGAATCCGCAATTGTGCAAGCCCGTTCTTTCGTTCGGAAACAACAAGAAAGTCCTTGAAGATCTCAAAGTCTTCAAGCAAAACGCTGCTGCGGTGCAGAATCACATTCTTCCACGAAGACATCCGCGTGTCGTTCACGGGCGTTTTCATCAATTGAAAATTCTTCGCGTTGTCGTTGGTGC
>CAYJNF010000482.1:0-3308 GCA_964370915.1 uncultured Chitinophagales bacterium | reverse complement strand
CATTTGCCCTTTTTTCACACCTCCACAAAACACCTTCTCGTCGGCTGACAAGACTCCGGATCCACCACGAACCCCGCAGTAAGTAAGCGAGTTAGGCGCAATTAGGGAGGGCGTTTGTTTGATTAAAAGCCACGGAAGCCAGAAGAATTTAGAAAAATATATCTCTAAAGAACGATAAAAGCAAAAAGAAATTTAAATAGAAGGAATTCTAGCAAAAAAAGACGTACCTCTCCTGCAAAGACTTTAATCAAGGATTTAAAGAAAAAATATTTTCTAGTTTAGATCTTTAGGTCTATCTCATTCTCTTCTCGATAGATGACGTGACTGGAAATTGAGATTCAAGTAACCTTTTTCAATGAGTTCTTTGACATAAAGGACGCCTGGCAGCTTCTCCAGAGCCTCTCTGACCTTCTTTTCCGATGGATGGATGTAAATATGCGTGCTTCGAGGCGAAGAATGGCCCAGTAAGCTTTGGATCACCAGGACATCCACTTCTTTATCATTCAGATGCGAGGCAAAACTGTGCCTGAGCGTATGACAGGTGACGTTAAAATGGGTTTTCAAGCTCACGCGTTGGAGGATTTTTTTCAGATTATCTTCCATGGTGCGGATGGCCAATCGCTTTCCTTTTTTGGAGATAAAAAAGGCTTGTGTGTTTTTGTTGTTACAGAACCGATCGCGCACCGACAGCCATTCGGTTAAGATGGTGCTCAGTTCATCATTGAGATAAAGAGTGCGTATTTTATTACCTTTGCCGGTAACGGCGATCTTTTTTGCTTGAAGATCAAGGTCTTCAAGGTCAAGCTTGTGCACTTCACCCACGCGGAGTCCAAGCTCATACATCAGCGCGCAGACGGCATAATCGCGAATGCCTAACAAAGTGGAACGGTCCATTGCAGCAAAAATCTCTGTGAGTTGTTCTTGAGTCAGCGCATCGGGGCGATTGCGATAGCCTTGGCGGATTTTTAGCACATCATGAAAGGGAAGATTTTCGGCCAGATGGACGTCTTCGAGCCTGAGAAATTGGGCGTAGCTTTTTAAGGTAAAGATCTTGCGATTGATCGAGGCGCCGCTATTGAGTCTTTGCTTTTTGAGATAGTACTGAAAATCCATTACTGCTGCGCCGGTAATGGCTGGGTAGTTTCGTGCGGTGATAAAATCACCGAAGAGTTGCAGGTCAATCCGGTTGCTTCGGGTGGTTTCTGGGCTGACTTGGTAGACTTCTTTGCGGTAGTCCAGAAAAGTATCGATGTGACTGAGAAATTGGCTTGTTGCTACTGCCATGATAGTTTTCCTTCGATTGTTATCAGCTCCAATGCTTGCTTTTGCAGGCGATTGGAGACATGGATATAAATGGACGTTTCTGCCTCATTTTCATGTCCCAGCATCGCCTGAATGGCATCCAAAGGGACGCCTTGGTGATACATCTCGGTGGCAAAGCTGTGCCGGAGGACGTGGGGCGTGATTCTTTGGCTAATGCCGGCTTTGCCCGCATACTCTTTGATCATTCTTTGCACCCGGTCTGGGGAGATGGCTTGGTTCTTTTCGCTCAGGAAAAGCGGTGCTGTTTTTCTTTTCGGCGATTGCGGATGCGCCAGATAGTGGATGAGATTGGCGTAAAGCTTGTCGACGACAAAAAGCGCCCGTTCTTTATCGCCTTTGCCGTGGATTCTCAAAAGACCGATTCTATTCTCCGGATCATGGTAGGGCTCAAATTCGCGCACCTTGAGATGGATTAACTCATTCAGCCGCAGCCCCAGAGCCCACAACAGGGAGACGATCATAAAGTTGCGTTCGCCGATCCATCCGGTTCGGTTAATTGATTTGAGTAAGTTAACGGCAAGTCTAGCTGAGATCGGTTGATTTTTTTCGCTTTTCTTTTTACGAACTGGCAAGAGGAATTTGGCCGGATTTTCACTGTTGATGCCGCTTTTCACCAGAAAAGCAAAAAAGTGCTGCAAGGCCGAGCGAATGTGGATGAGATGACTTGGGCTGTATTCTCTTTGCTTGAGTGCCATAAAGTCCCTGAGATCTCTGGCTTTTGACTTTAGCGGATCAAGGTTGAGGCTTTCTTGGGCATAATCGAAATAGCGGTAAAGGATGGAGACATAGTTTCGCACCGTGTCTTCTTTAAAAGTGTGGATTTGCAAAAGCTCTTTTCTGAACTGTTCGATTAAAGGCTGCATGCTGACCTCCTATAGACTCATATAGGGATGTTGTTGCATATAGAGCGCATATTGGTCGGGATTGAGATGGGTATAGACTTCGGTGCTTTTTCTTCGGGCATGCCCAAGGACAAATTGGGTGATGACTGGGCCGGCCACCTTGTTGAGATGGGTTCCCGCGGTATGGCGAAAGAGATGCGCATGCAGATGTTTGTCGATACCGAGATTGGTCATTGCCTGCTGAAAGATAAGCTGCACGGTTCGTTCCGAGATTCTTTCTCTTCTTTTGGATAGGAAGAGAGGGCCATCTTTAGCCTCCAGCATTTCAAAGTACTTTGCTAAAATGGCACAGAGCACTTGCGGCATACACATTTGGCGTTTGCGGTTGCCTTTTTCGCTAACGAAGAGAGTGCTGGTCTTGAGATTGACATCCTGAATATCGAGTCCTATGAGCGCTTTGAGGCGCAAGCCCAGGAAACCAAGGATCATGATAATAAGGAGGTCGCGCAGGCCCATCAGGTGATAGGCTCTGTGGATGGCGTATTCGAGCAGTCTATTAAATTCATCGATGGTCAGATAGAAAGGGACTTTTTTAGTGATTTTGGGATAAGGAATCTCAAGGGCGATATTTTTTTCGATGAGATGGTGGGCTTTGAGAAAATGAAAGAACTGATGCAGAGTCCAGACGCGTTGCTTTTGGACATGCACCGATGGGGTTTTGAAATCAGTAACGAATTCGGTTAGGAGCCGGTAGGTTATTTGCTGAAAAGGTGCAATAGCGCGGGCCTGGACAAATTTGGCAAATTCTCTAAGCTGGCTGGATAGTGTTTCAAGGGAGCTTTCGGAGAAATTAGATGTTTTGCAATAAGATAGAAAATCACTTATATTTTGCTGAAGCATATGGGAACCTCCAAAAGTTAAATTTTATGGAAAATAAATTTACTTCTGGTTTCCTTATGCTTCAATCTTATTTTAAAGCCAGCCAGTGGTGATAACTCCAGTCGCCCTACGGGCTCCTTCCGTTATCACCACTGGTTAAAACATCCCGTTGCCCTAACTGCGGGGTTTGTGGGTTAGCACAACTCGCTCAAGGATGAGCCAAACGAAATTCACGAATCTGCTACAGCATGTTACCGCTTTCTA
>CAYJNF010000481.1:0-3322 GCA_964370915.1 uncultured Chitinophagales bacterium | reverse complement strand
AAGCCACCAAAAATATTACTGCGTTTAGCGTTACCCGCCATACAAACGTGGCACAGACTCTGTAGAAATCATGTGCCACACCCAGCTATCACCAAACATCCTGTGAAATCTGCTCGAACTGCGAGGAACAACCGAAAAGGGAGAAGTCCATTGTGAGTTACATGTTGAAAAATACAAATCTGCCGTTGATTCATTCCTCACTCACGAAACAGAAAACCGTGCGGAAGTTGCACAACCAAATCAAAAGGAGCAGCTATGCCGAAATACCACGGAATATCCCGCAGAGAATTCATTCAGTGGGCTGTCGCGGCGCCAGCCATTGCCGGCACACTGGATAGTTTTCTCCCACGACTTGCTCATGCGATGCAAGAGGCAGTCAAGGAGTATCCCATCATCTGGCTGCAAGCATCCACATGCAGCGGATGCTCGGTCTCCGTTATCAACACTATCCATCCAAGCATCAAGAACGTCATCCTCGAACAGGTCCTTCCCGGTCATCAACTCAAACTCATGTATCACGGAACGCTCATGGCGGCAACGGGCGAGTTGTCGGTGCGGGCGGCACGCGAGACCGCGGAGAAGTTCAAAGGGAAGTATGTGTTCGTTGCCGAAGGCGCGATACCCACAAAGCAAAACGGCATCTATGGCTTCATCGGAGAGCACAACGAGAAACCCATAACGATGTTGAAGTGGGTAGATGACCTGGGACGCAACGCGATGGCGACACTCGCCGTCGGAACCTGTGCTGCGTATGGCGGGATTTCAGCTGCGCAACCAAATCCTTCCGGCAGCAAAGGCATTCAGGCTGTGTACAAGGACCTTGGCATCACAACACCTGTCATCAACATCCCCGGCTGTCCTTGCCATCCCGATTGGTTCATCGGCACGGTCGCGAAGATTCTGTTGTACGGCATGCCGCAGGCGAAAGAACTCGACGAACATGGGCGCCTGAAACTGTTCTATGGTCGCTCAATTCACAGCCGATGCATTTACCGCGACTATTTGGACCTGGGAGTTTTTGCATCGAACTTTGGTCAGGAGGGATGTTTGATGGAGTTGGGCTGCAAAGGTCCATTCACAAATGCCGATTGCCCCGTGCGTTTGTGGAACGGCAGCGTCAACTGGTGTATCAACGCGGGCGGACCCTGCATTGGGTGCACTGAGCCGGGATTCCCCGATGAACATTCCCCAATCTATCAGAGGAGGTGACCATCATGGATACAATTCGCACGAAGATTGCCATTGATCCGATGACGAGAATCGAAGGTCATCTCAAGATCGAAGCGACAGTGGAAAACAAAAAAGTCGTCGATGCAAAAGTTGCCGGCACGCTGTATCGGGGCTTCGAGCAGATTCTGGTTGGCAGAAATCCGTTGGATGCCATACAGATCACGCAGCGCTTCTGCGGTGTGTGCCCCACTCCGCACGCCATTGCATCATCGCAGGCGTTGGAGAACGCCTTCGGTATTGCGCCGCCGCCGAATGGCCGCATCATCCGCAACATCATGCAGGGGGCGAACTACATTCAGTCGCACATTCTGCACTTCTATCATCTCGCATCGCTCGATTACTTCCGCGGACCCGACGTACCGCCGTTTGTCCCTCGCTATGAAGCCGACTATCGCGTGCCGAAGTCGGTTCACGATGCATTCGTCAATCACTATATCCAGGCATATCAAATCCGGCTGAAGGCGCACGAACTTTCCGCAATCTGGTCGGGGAAGATGCCGCACATTGCATCGATGGTTCCGGGTGGCGTCAGCATCATTCCGCGCCTCGACAACATCACCACGTCGCTGTGGCGCCTGAAAGAGCTGACCGAATTCATTGATACTGTGTATCTGCCCGATGTCATCACGATTGCGGAAATCTATCGCGACTACTTCCAAATTGGAGAAGGGAACAAGAACTTGTTGTCCTTCGGTTTATTCGATCTCGACGCTGAGCCAGACGTGACAAAGCGTCGGCGGTTTTTCCCGATGGGAAGGATGAAGGATGGCAAGCTTGAAGCTGTTGACCCAAAGAAGATCACTGAAGATGTGAAGGCATCGTGGTACGATTCGCCGAGTCATCTGCATCCGGCGAAAGAGGTGACGCTGCCGAATCCGGCGAAGAAGGGCGCGTACAGTTGGCTGAAGGCTCCGCGCTACGACGGCGAGGCATATGAGGTGGGTCCGCTCGCTCGCGTTGCCATGGCGTATCAGCGAAAAGAACCGAAGGTGGTGCAACTTGTTGACGACTCCTTGAAGCGGTGTCAGCTTGGTCCCGATGCGCTGAATTCTGTTATGGGAAGGCATCTTGCACGGGCGATTGAATGCAAGCTGGTCGCCGACGAGCTTGGAGCAATGATCATGCAAGTAAAACTCGATGAGCCAGTCTGTGCCGAACACAAGATACCGGATGCGGCGCAAGGCATGGGGCTTTGGTGTGCGGCGCGAGGAGCGTTGGGTCATTGGATTGAAATCAAGGATGCAAAGATCGCGCGCTACCAGGCAGTTGTTCCGACAACGTGGAACGCGTCGCCAAACTACGACAAAGGGCGGCCGGGTCCAATTGAACATGCAATGATCGGCACAATGGTAGAGGACACCGAGAATCCATTTGCGCTTGCTCGTATCGTCCGCTCGTTCGATCCATGCATTGCATGTGCAGTCCATATTCTTGAGCCTGGGAAATCAGTGAAGCAATTCAGGATCATCTGATGCGCTGTGTGTTGGGACGGAACGATCCGGGGTGAGTTATCGAAATCTGAAATCGTGGATCAAGCTCACAATTGCTCAGTAGAGATGCTCCGTCGTTCCGTCCCTTCGTATGTGGAGCCACCATGTCTGAAAAGAAAATTTTGGTGCTCGGCGTCGGGAATCTTCTTTTGGGTGACGAGGGAGTCGGGGTCCACGTTGCGCACGAACTTCAGGGAATGCAGCTTTCTCCCGACGTGGAAGTAGTGGATGGGGGGACGACCGGGTACGAACTGCTTCCGTATCTTGAAGGAAGGGAAAAAGTAATTATCGTAGATGCCTTTCACGCCGAGGGGGAAGCAGGGGAGGCATATCGGTTCAGTCTCGCCAAAGCGCAACTCCAGTGGGCTTCAACCTACTCGCCTCATCAAAGCGGACTTCGTGAACTTCTTGACGCCGCAAAACTGCTTATACCGCCGCCGGAAATTGTGGTCTTCGGCATCGTGCCCGAAGAGATCAATACAATGATAATTGGCCTGAGCCGGCAGGTTCACAAGCGGATGCCGGAAATTCTTTCCGCCGTCCTGCAAGAAATCCAATCAGCCTGTGGAGCGGCGGAAGGAAGCGGCGCTTCTCGCTTGAGG
>CAYJNF010000480.1:0-3330 GCA_964370915.1 uncultured Chitinophagales bacterium | reverse complement strand
CTCCACAAACGCGAGAACGTACAGCACTCCGATGATCATCATCAAGAGCGTGGACTGAAGGATGGAGTGCCAGGCTTTGCGGGTTTCGGAGAACATGGTGAACGAGTGCCGTCTCATGGTTTGTCAATCCATTTTTCGGTTGAAGGTGGTTTGGCTGTCTGCAATCGCTGGAGGAGAACATGCTGATCACGCTCGGTGATCAACATGGCGAGGTGTTCGGGCGTCAGGAACCGCTCGGCGACAGAGTGGGAAAGAAACGCGGTGAGATGATCGAAGTACCCTCCAACGTTGAGAAGTCCGAGCGGCTTGACAAGCATGCCGAGCTGCATCCAGGTAAAGACTTCAAACATTTCGTCGAGTGTGCCTGTGCCTCCGGGTAACACCACAAATCCGTCGGAGAGATTGTACATCATCGCCTTGCGGTCGTGCATGTTTTTGACAACGTGCATTGCGGTCAATGATTCATGCGCGACTTCTTTGCGCACCAGTGCTTCGGGAATTACGCCAATTGCCGTTCCACCGTTTGCAAGAACGGAGTTGGCGAGCTGTCCCATCAATCCGACTTTGCCGCCGCCAAAGACGAGTGTGATGTGGTTCGCCGCGAGCAATTCGCCAAACGCGCGAGCTGCACTTGCATAGGCGCCGTTCGCACCGGGGCTTGATCCGCAAAATACACAAAGTGAGGTCATGAGGCGTCTTCAGTTGGGAATGGGTACCGGGAGTTGTTGTCAGCAATATACAAGACTTCGTTGGGAATTACACGGACTGTATGACGGACGTTGAAGAGGAAGCACAGGATTTCGAGTGGAACAACTACCACGTCAACGCAACCACCTGCATCGGCAAGTAATACTTATATGCGACGACGATTGTTGTGGTTTTATCGACTGGAGACGTGCATCCTGAACACGTAGCATCATTGTACGTCGTGTGGGTCTCGGTCTGCTCTTGTGCCGGGATGCTGTTGAGCGAAAGCGGGGAGCTCATTGCGATGGGTCGATCGGGCATAACGACGCCAACGGCCAGCGAATCTGCCTTCATGTCACTGCTGACCACGAGAATGAACCCGCCGATCGAGTCCGTCAGACTGATAGGGCGCTCGTATTGGACTCCTCTCCCTTTAAGAACCTGAAACGCCGGACCTATGAACTGCCCCTTGGCAAGGAGAACGGTGGGAAAATTCTTCAGACTGGCTCCAGCAGGCCGCGTGATGGTTCCTTGAACGTGATATTGATGATAAGGCGGAGGAAGCGGTGAGGTTGCAAAAACGAACGGGCTGAGAACAAGTGTTACCGCAACCAGGATTCGCACGAGTGCATTCTTTCCCGGTGACAATGACGTGACTTGGTTCATGAATCTTCTGCAAGGCATCATTGGTGAATTGATGACGACGACGTCGGATACGTGCCAAAGAGCCTCTTGATCCATCGGTGCAACGCGTGGAGTGATGTCACAGGCTCGAGAAACATCAACACACAGATACCGTGAACGATGTTCATGTTATGCTCGTGTGCATAGCTCAGGGTTTCGTGGTGTTCGGAACCGGGCTGAAGCCACACATTGGTAATGTCGCGCCACCTGCACTCGGCCACAACCTGCTCGGCAACGTCCGGTTTCACCACAATGACAGCGGATTTGACATCGTCCGGCAAGTCCCCCACGTGTTTGAAACACGGCGATTCCTCAACGACCGCAAGATGGGGATTGACGGGATAGACGACCATTCCCCGCTGTCGCATTTCGCGGAACACAATATTGCCAAACTTGCGTCTGTCGGCAGAGACTCCGACGACGGCAAACGCCTTCGACGAGAAGAACTCGGTAATCGCGTTGCCGGTACGTTCCAATCTGCTTCGGCGTTGTGCGCTCATGCGAACACCTGTTCAAAAGCCTGATTGTACGATGCAACCATCCTGTGGAACATTTCTGTTTGCTTTTCCCGTGCAGCGTTCTTGTCGTGCAGGATGCCGGGAAGTTCCGCGTTGAGAACAACTGCAAAGGCAGCGATGTGTTTCATGGGAACCTCGTTGGTGATACGTTGATGTCGAAGAACGGACAGGCTAACAGGGGAGAACATCTACCGCTACCCAAATGTACGGCACATTCAGGTAGCGGTCAAGAGTGCAGAGTCAAAGAACAGTCCGTTTGCTGATCGGACTACCTACCGTAACAGTAGCATGCGTTTCGTCTCGGTGAACGATCCGGCAGTGAGACGATAGAAGTAAACGCCGCTCGGGAGATCTGTAGCGTCAAATGTTTGCGTGTACTCGCCAGGCTGTTTCACTTCGTTCACGAGTGTTGCGACTTCGCGACCGAGAAGATCATAGACCTTGAGTATCACCCTCACCCCTTTCTCCCCTCTCCCTGAGGGAGAGGGGACGGGGGTGAGGGCGTATTTGATTGTCGTCGTTGGGTTGAACGGGTTGGGATGGTTCTGAAATAACTCGAAGGCCGCCGGCGCGGACGGATTGTTGGGTGGAGCAGACAGAGTGCCACCGCTCTCGTATATCGCTCTGGCGCGCAATGCACGCACGTTCAATGTCTGCACGTCCTGAGCGCAGACAACTGCAAACGCGCAGACGAGCGTATCATGCGAAGCGCTCGTGAGCGGATGGAGCGTGAAGGGCCCGACGGAAAAGACAAAGCGAAGGTCGGGATCAATGGGTGGAAACTCGTCCGGGGAAATTGTACCTGATGCCATGTGTGCATAGCGACCGCGATCTTCAGACGGTGACATCGGTCCGGAGTACGTACGGTACGCGATTCTCAGAGAATCCAACGGGCGAGGCGTTTTGAGTAGCGTAATGCCTACCGGTGTTGCGCCTGAGTCAATGTAGCTGCGCGCGTATGCTGTGAGACTCTGCCGGTAGAACCCGGTGTGGATGTATGCAAGATGGGGGGGCCGATATGGTCCGAAGAACTGTGGGTCAACCAGGATGCCAACATAGGCGCTGTCGATGCGGTTGTTGCCCATGTTGATGAGCTTGTATTCGATGATGTGAATTGCCTCGGCGTAGGGATCATTCCACACAAACGAACGCTGAACAACCTTGAGTCGCAGTGGGGTGTGATTTGCGACCGGCTGTGCAAAGTCAGTGTATGTACAGTAGTGGTCATTGTCAGAAAATGTTCTATCGTCGATCGCGTTTCCCCAATACTGATACCACTCCGGCGGATGAGGAATATTCCTGCCAGCGATTCGCCAGATCGTATCGGCTGGCAATGGCCCAGGGAAAAACTCATTCATCGGCCCCGCCCAACCCGCGTAGGCGGTGCTCACGAGCGCGCCTTGCGGTCCATTTCCGGCGGATGAAGTGTCGAGCTTGCGTC
>CAYJNF010000479.1:0-3336 GCA_964370915.1 uncultured Chitinophagales bacterium | reverse complement strand
GTGTAAGTTCATTGACGCGCATGACATGCTGACCGCCCCGTACTTCGGGCAGCGAGTATTTGCCATCGTCACCCGTTGTTATCCGTGTGCCGTCCTCCATCCACAATTCAACACCGGCAATTCCACGGTCATCATCATCCTGGCGCGAGTTTTCATTTTCATCGTAGAAGATTTTGCCGACGATTAATCCACGATCTGTAAACACCCCGGGCCTGACCGTGACTTGCGCAGTTGCTTCAATGCTTCGCTGCTCGCGGCCCGCTCCATCCGTGGCAACAACATACGCTCTGTTGATTCCGTCGCCATCCAGGGCGGCAGAGCCGAGCGTAGCCGAGTACGTGATTCGAACAGATCCTCCGGACGGCAAGGTATCCGCGACGATCCATTCCAACTTTCGTTTGTCTGCCGGATCAGGCAATTGTACACCCTCGCTTCGCCCGCTATTTGCAGCAAAGACAAACGCAATCGGTAGATTGTCGATCAACTTCACATTGAAGAGTGGAGAATTCTGCCCGACATTTCGCACGGTCACGGCGTATGTGACGATGTCACCGATCTCGGCAATTCGCTTGTCGCTCGTCTTTGTGACTTCCATCGCGGGCGCGTCAACAAGCCGGATCGCTGCATCAATGAAAAACGTCCCGGGCGAAAGCTGCGGAACAGCTGACCTGCCGGAATACGTAACATCTGCCACCAGCAATTCAAAGCTGCCGCTCGAGAGGCTATCAAACACAAAGACTCCCCGATCATCAGAGGATCCCAATGCCGGCAGCGAACGCCCCTCATTGCCAGGGTTTGTGCTTGTCTGATACAACATCACGGGTATTCCTCCGCGGCGCAGGACGTTTCCAGTTGTCATGTCGAGAACATTGCCAGCGATTGCGCAAAGAGGAAAGACCGCAGCGCGGCCACCGCTGGGCGGCACAACCACTTGCCCGCTTCCGAAAACCGTGACGTTGTCACCAAAGGAACTTGCGTAGCTGAGAGCAGTTCTGTAGGTTCCGCTTTGCGAGATAGGAATAAGAAAGTCGCCTTCCTCGTCAGTTGTATCAGCGCCTACTTGCTGTTGGTGTTGATTGTATGCAGCGACGATCATTCCCTGAACAGACCGACCGGAGGTGGCCGCGATCCGTCCTTGCAGCGCAGCAGCGTAGATGACCAAGGGAAGAAACTTCGTGAGCGACTGGCCGCCAACTCCATTTGTCGACACACCTACGCGCGCCCAAACAGGTTGGCTCGACGGCAACATGTTGCTCCGAAGCCAAACGGCTGCAACTCCTCCAACAGTGAGCGTGTAGAGCGTGTCGTTTCCATTCGAAAAAATCCCGGCAGTAGTCCAGAACTCCACCGGTTGTCCGTCAGGAACCGGATTGCCGGACACGTCGACAACTGACGCAGTGACTTTGCAGCTATCTTCTCCGTTACCAATCAGCGCATCGGATGAAAGCTGGAAGCCAATGCTTGCCGCGACCTGATCGGTCTGAACAATCGTCTCGGTCATGTTCGACCGGACAACCATCCGTTGTCCCGTCTTGAACAGATACGTCGACACCGCTTCGTTCGTAATCGTCATGCCTTCAGGCGGATGGGCAATTCCGATGAGCGCATAGATCGCGGCTGCAACGATAAGGAGCGCTGCAAAGACAGACTGCTTGATGTTGGGAGTCGTGGCCATTGACGAGTTACAGGTTTTCCTGCGTCTTCTGTTCGTTACTATTCAGAAACGACAACAACAATGAGCGCCGCGGGGAAAGCACTCATTGTTGTCAGTCATGAGACCATGCAGCGTTACTGCACGGTGACATTGTAACGATACTTTCGAAACTCGCTTGCAGGAATCGAACTGTACGTCACGGTAGCGATGCCCGTTCCAGCGTTCACGCCAATGGTAATACCTCCGGAGCTGTAACCATCGCCAACACCAGTTACGTCGAACGTGCCGTCGCCGTTCGTATCGATGTCGAAGCTGTTCACAGCGACGGTGTTGGTCGAGAGATGCGCATTAACGTTGGAAGAACTGATGTTTGTCGCCGTGGCGCTTCCCGAGTTGGTGATGGTGACAGTCCATCGCATGACAGTTCCGGGTACAACGCTTCCGTTAAGTCCGCCAGAGATGATGTCCGTCTGCCCTCCGGCAATAGTCACCGCCACCGATGGCGAGGCCACTGTAGTCGTCAGATTATCCGTAGAACTTGTTGCACCGCCCGTTGGTGGTGTCGGAGTTGATGTCTGTGTTGTTGCGGTGAGATTGCGTTTGATCGTCTGACCGTCTGTTCCGGCGGCAGGTATAACCACTCGAATGTATAATGTTGTCGTTGCACCAGCCGCAAGGCCTGTCACTTGCGTAATCGAAGCTCCGCCGGAGGATGCTGCAAACACGTGTGCGACATCCAGATCGCCGGTGGCATCGTTGGCTTGTGTGAAATCAAATCCGTCAGAGTGGTTACCCATATTCTTCAAGGTGTACTGATACTCGACCGTTGCTCCGGGAGTACCGGAAGTGTTTGCGGTTACCTGCGTCAGCACTGTTCCCGATGCCGTTCCGACGGAGAAATTGAAGCTGTTGGCGTTGTCCTGGTTGTACGTGTTCACGCCATCATTGAACTGAATCTTGCATTGCGTGCTGTTCCCCGTCGTCATTGCGTACGCTGTCGTCCCCGATGCAACACCGGTTGAGTTGTTGGTCACCTGTTCGGGTTCAACAACAACGTCAAAGGTTATGGCTGCATCAGCGGGTTCCAGGTCGGCGGCTGCGATCGACCACGTGACGGTGCCTCCATTGCCATTCGCGTCGGCGCCCGAGAGTGAGCCGCTGTTTGTCGAGCTGACGTATCGGAAGTTTGCATCAAGAACGGACGTTACGGTCGAGGCTCCGCTGAGGTTTCCGGTTCCGGTATTATCCAGCGTCATCGTGTACGTAACGTCTGCGCCCGGAACCCGGGAGGCATTCGTCGTAACGTTGCTTTGCGTCGCGGTAAACACAATCACCGGTCGCTGCACCGTGTAGCTGATGCTGAATGTGAATGTCGCCCCCGGATTCGCAACGACAATGTTATTACCCGGATCATCGGCAGCCGTTGACGTGAGCGTGGCAGTGATCGTGACGTTTTCAGCATCAGGTCGGCTCGCTGCGATAATCACTTTCACCAGCATGTGCGTTGTCGCATCAGCGGCGAGACTTCCCGTCGATGTGATAGCAGGTTCTCCGGCATCGAACACACCATCGCCATCCAGATCATCAATCATCGAAACGGTGTAGCCTGTGTTCGAATTGAACGTGATGTTGAAGTCATCTGCCCTGTTGCCCTGGTTGACGAAGTCGACAGCGTAGTAGAC
>CAYJNF010000478.1:0-3339 GCA_964370915.1 uncultured Chitinophagales bacterium | reverse complement strand
CTGCCACACATGGAAATACGTCGTGAAGAGGTACGGCTTCAACGTCTCGAAGAAATCAATCTGGATGTTGGAGATGATGATAAACGCAATAATCACCGCCATCGTGCCGATGATTGGTCCGATGGCGTTCTCAACCAATGACGAGAACAGAAACGCCAGCGATGCAACACACCACATGCTTAAGGTCGCGAGGGAGAACGCAAACGCCATTCGCAACAACGCCTCGGATTTGGGAAGTATGGTCAGTGTTCTTCCCGGAACCAGAAGATCGCCTGCGCCAAACAACGCGACTCCCAACGCAAGACTCAAACCGATCAGGAACAAGACGAGCGTAAAGGTATAGAACAATGTCGTCAGATATTTGTACAGGAGAATCTTCGAACGGGACGTGGGGCGGATGAGGAGCAGCCGGAATGTCCCGCCTGTTGCCTCGCCGGCAAGCTGATCTCCGGCAACCAGCGTGACCAAGAACGGCACGTGCACCCACAAACTCTGCATGATGAAATAGGTGACGAAATACCCATTGAAGAGATTGCCGACGAAGAAGAAATCCTGTTGCAATGAGCGGGTCATGTTGCGCACCATGCCACCCCCTTCAAGTTTGAAGGCAAGCTGGACAAGCGGAACAAGAACGACGATAGCGATGAAACCAATGTACGTTCTCCATTTCAGAAACGTCTTGAGTATTTCATTGCGCAATATCGATGACATGGTTGGGTGTGTGTTATTGAATGTCGGACGTGCCTTCGGTGATGGAAAGGAAGTAGTCTTCGAGCGATCGTTTCGGAATCAGCGCATGAACACGAACACCTTCATGCACCAGCATTGCATTCAGCGAGCTGACGCCTTCACGAGGCATGCGCACCTCCAGCATATCACCATCCCGCAATACGCCTTCTACTGACGAATGATGGCGCACAATTTCTTCCGCCTTGGACAACGGCTCGGCTGCAATCTTCACCACACTCCCACCTTCGTTCAGCAGTTGTTGTACCTTCCCTTGCACGATAAGTGTTCCCTTGTTGATAATCGCCATGCTTGTTGCCGTCTGTTCAATCTCGCTGAGAAGATGTGAAGACAGGAAGATCGTCATGGCATGTTGAGCAGAAAGATTGCGGATAAGCTCGCGGACTTCTTTAATGCCCTGGGGGTCAAGTCCTGTTGTTGGTTCGTCGAGTATGATGAACTCCGGCGAGCCGAGAAGCGCCTGCCCGATGCCGAGCCGTTGTTTCATCCCATGCGAATAGGTCTTCACCTTGTCGCCCGCCCGTTCGCGCAACCCGACAACCTCCAGAACGCGATCGATTTCCTGTTTCGCACAACCTCCGCGCAACGACGCGACGATCTCCAGATTTCTCCGTGCAGAAAGGTACGGATAAAAATCCGCCCGCTCGACGAGTCCACCGACACGCGTGAGAAGTTCCTTGCGATGTGACCGCAGCGGTTTTTCGAAGAGCAGCACATCGCCTTCGGACGGTCGGATGAGCGAGAGCAGCATGCGGATTGTTGTGCTCTTGCCGGCTCCGTTCGGTCCCAGGAAACCGAACACATCTCCGCGGCGTACTTCGAGATTCACATGTCGGACCGCCCAGCGCTTTCCGAATCGTTTACTGAGCAGGTTTGTGCGTAAAACAATTTCGTCGGGCATTGTTGGTCTTCGTGGATTTCTTGATTCTGCTATGTGATTTGACTATACTAACAACGAAGATTTATGCGCGCTGGTTCAGGTTTCCGCGCTCTACCCTTGGACATCGTATCCCCCATGAAGAAGAGGGCCCACCAACAAACTGTCCGTCCGACCCCAAGAGCGAAACGCTCTCCGTCACTTATTGACCTCGTCCAGAAGAACGCCCTCTTTTCGAATGTCAGCAAACGAACCATTCAACGCATTGCATCCAAACTCAGCCAGCAACACTACAAACGCGGCGAAACAATCTTTGACGAGAAGACCCGGGGCAGAGATTTGTATCTCATCCTTGCGGGCAAGGTCCACATAAAAAAATATACAAAATACGGCATTCAATCGCTGTTGGGAGTGTTGCACGAACGGGATTTTTTCGGAGAGCTTTCGTTGATTGGAGGCTTTCCCCGCTCAGCCCGCGCCGAAGCGGCAAGTGATTGTCACATTGCGCGGCTCAGCTACGAGCACTACCGCTCGCTGCTTGATGAAAGCCGATCGTTCGCCCAGAACCTGCTGCAACATCTTGCTCTCCGGCTTCGCACGATGGACCAGATGTTTGTGTCGGAACTGGAACGACACGCACAAGCATTTGGCAGCCAGGTGGAGAAACTCCACCTCCTTATCGAAGCCAGCAAGGTCGTCAACTCCACTATCGACAGCGACAAGTTGCTCGAACTCATCCTCTCCACGGCAATGGAAAGCATCAAGGCCGACCGTGGTACGCTCTATCTCATCGATCCTGCAACCGGCGAACTGTGGTCCAAAGTCACCAACGGAAAGAATCTTGTAGAAATCCGCTTGCCACTGGGCAAGGGACTCGCGGGGTATGTTGCCAAAACTGGTGAGACGATCAGCATCGTTGACGCGTATAAAGATCCGAGGTTCAATCCGGAAATCGATAAGAAGAGCGGGTACAAAACACATAACGTGTTATGCATGCCGTTGCGGAACAAAGCGGGGAAGATTGTTGGTGTGTTTCAACTGCTCAACAAGCGCGGCGGGGCATTCACCAAGGAAGACGAAGAATTCATCGACGCACTGTCTGTCCATGCGGCAATCGCAATTGAAAACGCGAGGCTCATTCAGGAGCTTGTCCAGAATGAACGCTTGTCGGCCATCGGGCGCATGGCCAGCACCATTATTCACGACATCAAAAACCCGATGGCGACCATGCGCATCTACGCGCAGGTCATCAAGAACAAGGCGGAGAACACCGAGGCCGTCGATATCGCGACAAAGATGATCAAAGAGGTTGACCGTTTTGTGAATATGACGCAGGAAGTTCTGGACTTCTCACGCGGGGTCAGCGAGTTGAATCTTGAAACCGTTCTTCTCTCCGAAATGCTGCCGTCGATGGTCGGGTTCATCGAGCACGATCTTTCGAAGCGTGACATCAAGATCAAAAGGGAATTTCGTTATACCGGCAAAGCAACGATCGATTCCGACAAGATGATGCGCGTGTTCCTGAACATTGCCGGCAATTCCGCCGATGCAATGCCGGACGGCGGAACATTCACCATCCGGACAGAGAAACAAGACGACCATATCAAACTTGAGTTTACCGATACGGGCATTGGCATGACCGATGAAGTTCGGCAGAAAGCGTTCGAGCCGTTCTTCACGCGCGGAAAGCGGCATGGCACCGGTCTCGGCCTCGC
>CAYJNF010000477.1:0-3341 GCA_964370915.1 uncultured Chitinophagales bacterium | reverse complement strand
CACCCTGACATTTCTATTGAGCGTAGATTCATGACATTTCTATTGGGCGTTAACAGTCAATTCCTGAGCAGCTTATAGGAAATGAACCACTCGTCGGTTGGTTTGCCGGCAACCCAGGCTCGAGCAATCCCCGCCGACAATGTCGTCTCGAGATTGAACCAGTGCTTGAACACAAGGTTGACCTGAGCGCCGACATCGACTGCAAACGCTCCTCGCCGGGAATTGGAAATCAATCCTTGGGAGAAGATGGAAAAGTCAAGATGATTGAGGAAATGCTGGCTCACCGCAAGATTACTGAATCGGACGGGAGGAAAATTGTTTTCGAACATCACCTTCACAAACCGGTCGGCGGCAAAACTGTAGATCGGCAGGCCGGGAAAACGAAACACTTTTCTGAATTGTTTTGCGTCGACATTTTCCACCGCTCTGTTGCCAAATCCACCGAAATAAAAACGGGATTGGAGCAGTCGTGTATTGATGCGGTGATATCCGGCTGCGAGTTTGAAGTGCGCGACATTATGCGGAACGATGTACGGTGTAAAGTGATCCCATTCCGCCCAGACCTGATAGCCAAGCTGCAGATTCTTCGGGTCAGACCCAAACACCATTGCCGTCGACGCGACTTCATTGCCGCTTTCGAAGTCGCTGCTGCCAATGGTACGACGCAAGCTTTGCGAGTTGATGCCCGTCTGTGTGACGAAGAAATCAGGCTGCGAGACTCGCACAAGGTTATCACTGATGAACTCGACTCCGGTGTAGAGCGCTATCTCAGAAAGCTGTTTTACTTTGTGCGGATTGTCGTACAGCCAGTAGTGGATATTGCCAAAACGAATTTTATTGCCCAGCATGCCGCGTTTGCGACTGTTGAACAGATCATAGAAATCCGGACTGTTGAAGTCCCACCCGAATTCATACTCCTTTTCGTAATCGTACTTCAGTTTCATGTGAAAATCCACCGGCTGGTGTCTTTCCCGGAACGGAGAAACTCCGATTTCGATGATTGCGTCGTGGTTGAGTATCGGATCGGAGATGTGCGCAAACAGGCCAAGCACCTTCTTCGTTTGAAAACCCGTCAGCACAGGAATGAACGACACAACATTGAGATGATCGAAGCCATTATACTCTTCGCCAACAGTTGTGTCTGAATAGGCAACGCCTTCTGCAGGTGCCTTGAGTGCAAGCTCAGTCAGTGAAGGAAACTTGTCCTGGACTTCCTGGCCGAAGTAATGAATGGCCGGCAACCGTGCAGCGGGTGAGTTGGGAATGATAACCGGGATGAACCCATCCGTCGAAAACTCAAACGCAAAGAGCGAGTCCCTGCCGAGCTGCACAGGCTTGAACAGGCCGCGTATTGTGTGAGACACTGCTTCGACTTTTCCACTCCCGGGTTGCGTTCGATAGATGTTCGACACGCCATTCGTGTACGCATCCCAGAAAAGTGTTTGTGAATCACTGCCCCAGCTTGGATTCTCCGGAGAGCCGTCGCGCGTAACCACGGTATACTCTGCTTCTCTCCCTTGCTTGATCTTCTCCGCGTCAGCAAGGACAATCATCTGCTCACCGTCGGCCTTGTGAAGAACTGCGGCAAGCGTTTCCCCGGACGGACTTATCGACAAACCCTGCACCTCATCGCCGATATCAAAACGCAGCAACTCTTGCAGTGAATCATAGGGTTGACGGGCAAGAACCAATGTTGCTCCACCCCCCTGATGCCGTATACCCCAAAGCTCATGAGTTCTTGATGAAATCGTAAGATGGCCTGTTCTACAGTCAGCAAACAACTCTTTACTCGTGCCCGTCCTTACATCCAGCACGTGGATGTCACGGTAGAGTTGATTATTGTTGGTCGTAAAGAACAACAAGCCTTGCGCCGCATCGAATGCGGTGGAGGCCACCTGATGCATGCTCGGCGTTTTGAGCGTTGCGATTTCTTCCGAAGTGCCGGTCGCAAGATTGAATCGTTGAATGTCGGCAAGATGATGAGGACGGTGTTCGCCCCAATACACAACACCGCTTGTCGAATCCGCGTATGGCTGAGAGACCGCACCGATTGGTCGGGAACTCAACCGTCTTACAGGTGAAAGCGGTGCCGACTTCAAACGGTTAATGTTCTGTTGCTGAAAGATCATCTCTTCCCGAACAAAGTCGTCCCACGCGTCATCAAAATCACACCCGAATACCTGTTCAAATTTGGTGGTGAAGGTGATATAGAAATCGCCCGGAGAGACTTTGTACCATTCCAACAATTTTTGAGGGCCGTACTTGTTCACAAGATGAATGGCAAGTCGCTCGCCGTACAGATAGTAGTTTGTTTCAACAAGGAAGGAGTTATGAGCAACCCGGGTTTCGAGTCTGATATCGTTGGGAAATGGTGTGCCTTCATCCACCAAGGAACGAAAGTACATTTCATCAAAACTCCCCATGGCTCTGCCGTACCCGCCACTCAGCCACGTTTCGAGGAACACCGCTATCCCTTCCTGATGCCAGCGGGGCGTGTAGCGACTGAAGTTGGTGAGGACACTGTACAGAATCGAGAGTGGCTCGACCTGCTCGGGAGCGACTTTGGAAAACAAACTCCGGCTGACCGCCTCTGCATGTGTTGCATGATCATTCAGAACAATGTGCACCAACTCGTGTGTCAGCAGCCAGCGAATCCGTTCGTTGTACGGGATGTTTTCATAGCCTGGCTCAAGTGGCGCAAGATCGAGCCAGATGTAGTTAACGGGCACTGTCGTGGCTGCACCAGAACCGTAGTCATTGACATCGTACGTGTTGATGGTGATTTTTTCGGATGGCGAGTAATTGAAAATACGTCGCAGCCGTTCAAGGGCAAGTTCACCCGACTGCAAAATGTGCCCGACGAGGTGAGCATGATTTTCCCGGTAGATAATTCGGAAATGATCACTCTCCCGCGTGAGCCACTCGGTCCCGCCTGCCGGTTCAAAGACGAGAAGCATAGCACACAACACCAACAGGCACGACGACTGGTATCGAATGAAGGAGAGCACTCTGTAACTTCGTTGCATTCTGGAGTTGTTTGACGCTTTCATGATACAAACAAAAAGACCTTCAACAAAACTCATTGAAGGTCTCTGGGTACCTTGGCTGACATGGTGGGCAAGTCGGACAAGGAAAAACCCGATCGAGGGAAGGAGCCTGACAAAGCTTGTTTGTTGATTAGTACTATTGGTGTGCCGCTTACCCCCAACACACCCTGATGTGTAGCTATCGACCGAAGATGTACTGGCTGCCAAGTGCTTCGATCTGTGTTGCTGATCGACCGAAGATGTACTGGCTGCCGAGTGCTTCGATCTGTGTTGCTGATCGACCGAAGATATACC
>CAYJNF010000476.1:0-3351 GCA_964370915.1 uncultured Chitinophagales bacterium | reverse complement strand
CGATGAGGGTGTGGACCTTGATGATGCCGCTGCCGGCGTGACGGTCTCGGCGTTCGGATTCCAGGGCCAGAAATGTTCGGCGTGTTCACGCGTGATCGTGCACGAGAAGGTCTATGATAAGTTCGTCGACCTTCTTGCCAGGAAAGCCGAAGCAATCACTGTGGGCGACTCATCGGTTCAATCGAATTACATGGGACCGGTCGTCAACGCGAAATCCCAGGAGAGCATTCTCGCGTACATTGAAAAAGGTATTGCCGAAGGTGGCAGACTGGTTGCCGGTGGCAAGAAAATTGGAGATGATGCCCGCCTGCCGGACGGACAGGGTTACTTCATCCGGCCTACAGTTATTGCCGATGTTGATCCGATGGCAACTATATCGCAGGAAGAAATTTTCGGTCCGGTGCTTGCCGTGATCAAAGCAAAAGACTTTGATGATGCATTGAAGATCGCCAACAATACGGAATTCGGCTTGACGGGCGCTGTGTACACAAAGAACAAGAAGCGTCTGGAGAAGGCGGAGAAAGAATTCTTCGTCGGGAATCTGTACCTTAATCGCAAATGTACCGGCGCACTCGTGGGGGTTCACCCGTTCGGCGGATTCAACATGAGCGGCACGGATTCGAAGGCGGGGGGACGCGACTACCTGCTGCTCTTCATGCAGGCGAAAGCGATTGCGGAAAAAATCAAGAAGTGATTCTGGATGTAAGATTCCGGATACGGGTTTCCGTTGACGGTCAGAGATCCAGAATCCAGAATCCAGAATCCATGAAAGCGTTCTAATGTCCGACCTTATCACATGTTCAAATTGCAGCGGAGAAGTCACGGAAGACAGCGACTTCTGTCCTCACTGTGGCTATTTGTTGACAGACACCAACCCGATGTGCGACACGCATACGGACAACGAAGCCGGCGGAGTGTGCATCATTTGTCGGCGTCTCGTGTGCGACCTCTGCAGCGAGGAGAACGACCGTAGAGTCTTTTGTCTCGAACATCTTGATGTGATTGTCAACGGCGATTGGGCGGAGGCGTTTCGGTCGACGGATGTTCACGAAGCCGAGCTGGCGAAGTCCTTATTGCAGGATGCGAAGTTGTACATGGAGGTGCAGAATTTCGGTTCGGTCGGTTATGCCTGGGACGGCGGCGCCGACAATGCACAGTCACGAAGCAATTTGAACAGTCCGGCAAAAATCTTTGTTCCAATTGATCAATATCTGAAAGCGAAAGAAGTATTGGATGAATGGCAGAGCGGCAAACCTGAATTTGATACGTTAAACTAACAACCTCATTATCGGGAGACACAATGAAAGTTCATGAATACCAGGGCAAAGACATTCTCAAAAAATTCGGCGTCGCGACTCCGAAGGGAAAGCCTGCGTTTACTGTCGATGAAGCTGTTGCGGCTGCGCAGGAGGTCGGCGGCAGTGTGTGGGTTGTGAAGGCGCAAATTCATGCCGGCGGTCGCGGCAAAGGCGGCGGCGTGAAAGTGGCAAAGAGTCTCGATGAGGTTCGTGCGTTTGCTTCGCAGATACTTGGGATGACACTGATTACGCATCAAACCGGTCCCGAAGGAAGACTCGTGAAGCGGTTGTTGATTGAACAGGGAGTGAACATTGCGCGTGAACTTTACGTTGGCGTGACGTTGGACCGCGTCTCTTCGCGCAACGTGGTGATGGCTTCAACGGAAGGTGGAGTGGAGATTGAGAAAGTGGCAGCGGAAACGCCGGAGAAGATCTTGAAGGAGTTCATCGACCCCGCTGTTGGATTCCAATCGTATCAGGCGCGGAATCTTGCGTTCGGACTCGGACTGAGCGGCGACTCGTTCAAGAATGGCGTGAAGTTCCTCATGGCACTCTACAACGCATACGATGTGATGGATTGCTCGCTTGCCGAGATCAATCCGCTTGTCGTTACCGCCGATGGACACATTATTGCGCTCGACGCCAAGATGAATTTTGATGACAATGCGCTCTATCGCCATCCTGAACTCGATCCGTTGCGCGATCTCGATGAGGAAGATCCGCTTGAGGTCGAAGCATCGAAATCCAATCTCAACTACATCAAACTCGACGGGAACGTTGGGTGCATGGTGAACGGCGCGGGCCTGGCAATGGGCACGATGGACATCATTAAACTTGCCGGCGGCGAACCTGCGAATTTCCTTGATGTGGGCGGTGGTGCAAGTGCGCAGACGGTTGAGGAAGGATTCAAGATCATTCTTGCCGACAAACATGTGAAGGCAATCCTTATCAATATCTTTGGAGGAATCGTTCGTTGTGATCGTGTTGCGACTGGCGTAGTTGAAGCCGCAAAGAAAGTGCACGTGAGCATACCAGTTGTTGTTCGTCTTGCGGGAACGAACGCGGAGCTTGCAGGTGAAATTCTGGCAAACTCCGGCATGAACTTTCTCGTTGCGAAGACTCTGAAGGAAGCGGCGGAAAAGGTAACGCAAGCGATAAGGAACTGACTGGGAAAAACAGCAAGAAGCCGTGGAAACGAACGGAGATTTCAAAAAATACTTCAACGCGCTGAACAAGCGACTGGATGTCGCATTCGAGGCCATCGACAAACGCTTCGCGGCAGTCGATGCCCGCTTCGATGGGATCGAGAGACGATTCGAAGCGATTGAACAACATCTCGACGGGATCGAGCAGACCGTAGAAGTTCAGGGTCAGGCCATTCTGTCAATGCAAGACTCGTTGGCCACTGTGATCAGGACTACCACACTTCTCGCGACACGATTCAAGAAGTTGGAGAAGCGCGTGGAGCGCCTTGAAATCGGCCAGACAGAACTCATCAAGATGGTTATGGAAATTAGAGGACTTGAATCGGGGAAAAAGCTCGAATTGAAAAACGTCCAGTACGATAAGGCCGACCAAACTCTGACGGGGACTATTCGAGAGAAGCCGAAGCGTTATGGCAGGAACAAGAAGTAGCTCATCAACTGGTTTTTCTTCCAAGTTTCTTACTGAATACCTAACTGAAGGGAATCGCCATGAATCCAGGCACAGTAACAAGCGTTGACGACATTACCAATCCATACGTGAAACGAATTCTTACGAACGTCATTGGCATGAATCCCCTGACAGTTCTGAACCGGACACCGAAGCGGCTCAGGAAGCTCGTCAAGGGATTGAAGAAGAAACAACTTCACTTTCAGCCGGCACCGGGAAGGTGGTCGATCACACAGATCATCACACATCTTGCAGACACGGAGCTTGTGCTCGCGTTCCGGTTGCGGATGGCGTTGGCGCAGCCGGGTTCACCCCTGCAGGCGATGGACCAGGACAAGTGGGCGGCAGGCCTGAACTATGAGAGGGCCGATGTCGATGACCAGCTTGAAGTGTTCTCTGC
>CAYJNF010000475.1:0-3372 GCA_964370915.1 uncultured Chitinophagales bacterium | reverse complement strand
ATCTGCCCGAGAATCGAGGTCAACGGTGTGCGGAATTCATGTGAGATGTTCGCGAAGAAGCGAGACTTTATCCGGTCGAGCTCCTTCAATTTGACTGCCTCGATGGTTTCGAGTTCAAGCGCGTTCTTCAGGCGGATGCGGTTGAGTTCGTAGCGACGTATCATGTAAATCGCTGACAGAATCAGGATCGCGTAGGCCGAATAGGCCCACCACGTTTTCCACCAGGGCGGCAGAACCGTCAGAGCAAGAGCAACCCCATTGTCGTTCCAGATTCCGTCGTTGTTCGATGCTTTAACGCGGAGCGTGTATGTACCGGGCGGAACATTGGTGTATGTTGCGGAACGAACTGTTCCTGATGCAATCCAGTCAGTGTTAAAGTTCTCTAGCTTGTATGCATATTGATTCTTCCCAGGAGAAGAGAACCCCAGCGCTGCGAATTCGAATGTCATGGTGCTGACATGCGGAGGAATGATGAGTGTTTTGGTCTCCGATATCGCGGTCGTGAGAATCGAATCTGGCTCGTGGGGCGATACCACTTTGTTGTCGAGCCTCAAGCTGACAAGGACCACCTCCGGCGTATGCGGGTTGTCCAATACCACTTCAGGATGAAAGTAGTTCAGTCCCGCAATCCCGCCAAAGAACATTTCCCCATCTCCGCCTCGAAAATGAGCCCCAGTATTGAACTCATTACTCTGCAAGCCGTCGCGCACATCGTAGTTTCTGCATTTATGAGTCTTGAGATCAAATCTTGACAGGCCTTTATTTGTGCTCAGCCACAGATTGCCACTCCGGTCGGGAAGAATCCCGTAGACGACATTGTTGGGGAGTCCGGCTTTGTCGGAGAAACGTGAGAACGTTCCGGTCTCGGTATCAAACCTGTTCAGACCTCCACCAGCTGTTCCGATCCAGAGGATTTTTCCCGGCTCATGAGGATCCAGGCAGATCGATTTGATCCAGTTATTGCTCAGACTTGTTTCACGAGCCGGATCGTTGCGGAATTCTTTGAAGGTCTGGTTATCCTGATCGAACCGGAGCAGGCCATTCTTTGTGCCAAGCCACAAAACTCCTTTTCCATCCTGGCAAATAACAGGTGCAGCGGCATCACTTGAATGAAGCGTTCGTTGGTACTGAACATGCCGAAACCGTCCGCTCTCCACATGGATGAGCCTGCTGAGATAATTCCCGGTCGCTACCCAAATCCTTCCGTCACGGTCTTCGAAGACCGTCAAGACTTCCTTCTCCCGCAATCCCGAGGTGTCTGTGGGATTGAATTTGTATTGTCTGACGTTCGCCGTTGAAGGGGTATAACGATACAAGCCCTGTGAAGTAGTAAACCATATCATTCCGTTGGACGATTGTACCATTGACGAAACGCTCGTGTTGCCGAAATCGTCCGGGCGTTTCGACGAAGTCTCAAAACTCTTCAGGTCTCCAGTCCGGCGATTCCATCGGTACAGAACATCAGAGCCAATCCATACATTTTCTGAATTGTCTTTCAGGATAGACCGCACGCTGAAGCCAACAATGCGCGACGTAGCGTCTTTCTTGCGGACAAATGTTGCAAAACGGTTTCGGTGGGGATCGTATATGTCAATGCCTGCACCGCCCGTTCCGAACCAGAGTATGTCGGTGCGATCACGACATGCACTGAAGATCGTGTTGTAACTTATCGTTCGTGGATCGAACGGATCATTGCGAAAGTATGCGTATGACTCACGCGAAGAATCAAACCTCATGAGCTCACCCGGCGTGCAAAGCCACAATTTTCCTGATTGGTCCTTAACAATCTCCGTGATTATTCCCCATCCATACCGAAACACCTCGTAATGATGCGGGAAGAGTGTGTACGTTCCATCAGAGCGCTGGAACTTCACCAGACCGCTCGCAGTTCCGAGCCAGAGATTGCCATCATTGCCCTCGGAGATCGCTGCGACCGTCTTTTGCATGAGATTGCCTGGGGCCTTTTCATTTCTTGTCAAAATATCGAAGTGCGTGAAGCCCGCATTCTCGAACCTGTCCAGTCCTTGCCTTGTACCGAGCCAGACGATCCCTTTGGAATCCACGAATATCTCGAGCACGTTGTCGTCGCTCAGGCCCCCTTCACTACGAGGTTCATGGACGAATTGCTGATAGCCCTCCGCCTGCACCGTTGTCTGGCTGGATGTATACCGGAGCGCGCCGTCACCTTCGGTACCGATCCAAAGGTTGCCGCTCGAATCTTCCGCGATCGATTGAACTTTGCCCGTCCTGTTTGCGCCGGTTCTAATGCGTCGAAAAGTTTCCGTCTGCCGCGCGAAACAATTCAGACTCCCATCGGCTGTGCCAACCCACATCAGTCCACGACTATCTTCGAAGAGCGCGGTGATATGGTCCGATGAAATAGAGTTCGGGTCGAACGGGTCATTGCGGAAAACAGTAAACGAGTAACCGTCATACCGGTTAAGCCCATCCTTCGTGCCGAACCAAAGAAATCCTCTCCGATCCTGCATGATAGCATTGACTGCGTTCTGCGAGAGACCATCATCGATGGTCAGATGACGGAAGGAGACTGACTGGGCATGGAGGGTTCCGGTCGCAAGGAGTGCAAGCATCAAGGCAAGCGCCAACGGGGCTTGGCGTATATAGGAGGTGACGCTCACTTAAGTGTCATAGGTGTTCGAGCACGATAGTTCTCTCCTGAGCGTGCAGAGTGTGAAAACAGAACGCGAGGTAGAAGACGCGTCATACGTTCAGTGCCAACATTCATGTTCGGTATGATAACTCCAGAGAAGGGTCAAAAAATCTGACACTGGAAAACAGCTAGCTTGGTCCCGGCACGGCGATACGGTCAACGTTCTCGGATGAATTTTCTTGATCTTGTTTCTCGCGTTAAGCAATGAGGGCAAAACACAACGGGTCGAAGGTGCAGAGCGCTGTCCGGATGTGAGCGCTTCATAGATATGTAGGGCAGAAGTAGTACATGTCGACGAGGAATTCACGAGCGTATCATACAGTCTTTCAGTAAGACAGTCAAGATGGAATTCATGCAAGTGTGAAATCGGTCGGATTTCACCCGCATATCAGAACAGATTGTTCAAAGGGCCGCGCTTATGCCGACGTGAATTTGCCGAGGCGAGCCGTAAATGTCATTCCCCGTCGCACCCATGTACGCCCACCGGTTCTGCAAATTGATGGCGCGGTAGAAATCTGAATATCCCGGGATGTTGATTGACCGGGCCAGCGGGTTTTCAAGCCATCCATCATTGTCGGCGCTCCCCGTTATGGGGTAGACATTGACAACCTGTTTTGCATTCATCAGGTTCAGCACTGCGATGTATCTCTTCACGCTCACTTCCCCGACAGTGAACTGCTTGCTGATCTCCACATCGATAT
>CAYJNF010000474.1:0-3373 GCA_964370915.1 uncultured Chitinophagales bacterium | reverse complement strand
CTCTTATGGTGAACGATTAGCTCTCAATGGTCTATAAAATGGCAAATGAACAACGCGACGCAAAGAATTGCAGCAATGTAGATTCTTCGCTTCGCTCAGAATTAAAATATCAATCACTCACAAAGGAGGAAATCCTGTGATCGAACTCGATGATTATTTCGAGCGTGGTGCCAAGATCCGCGTCGTCGGTGTCGGCGGCGGTGGGGGCAACGCAATCAACAGTATGATTGCGAAGGGTCTGCATGGCGTAGACTTCTTTGCGATCAACACGGATTTGCAGGCGTTGGAGCGCAATGTCGCACCGAATAAGATTCAAATCGGAAAGAACCTGACGCGCGGACTCGGTGCTGGCGCCGACCCGACCGTGGGACACCGGGCGGTGGAGGAAGACCGTGATGAAATTGCACGCGCACTCGCCGGCACCGACATGGTGTTCGTCACTGCGGGCATGGGAGGCGGCACAGGAACAGGCGGCGCACCGCTCGTGGCAAACATTGCCAAGAGTGTCGGCGCACTTGTCGTCGGCATTGTCACCCGTCCCTTCAACTGCGAAGGGAAACGGCGCAACGCGCAGGCCGAGATGGGAATCGAAGAGCTGAAGAAGCAAGTCGATACGCTCATCATTATTCCAAATCAGAAGTTGTTGACGATTGTAGAGCGCACAACCCCGTTGCAGGTTGCGTTCGATATCGCGAACGATGTCCTCTATGGCGCAACACGCGGTATCTCCGAAGTCATTACCGTTCCGGGGCTCATCAACGTTGACTTCGCCGATGTCAAGACGGTGATGAAGGAAATGGGCGACGCGGTCATGGGCAGCGGCATTGCGCAAGGCGACAACCGGGCAACTGTTGCAGCGCACGCAGCCATCTCCAGCCCGCTACTGGAAGAACTGTCGATCAGCGGAGCGCAAGGTGTACTGGTGAACATCACCGGCGGGCCGAACATGTCGCTTGTGGAAATTGAAGAGGCAACGGAGATCATTCACGAAGCCGCTGGCGACGATGTGAATGTGATTCTCGGCGCGGTCATCGACGAAAAGATGACGGACGAGATCATGGTGACGGTGATTGCAACGGGTTTTAACCGACGTTTGCCGCAAGCCGTTTCCATCGGTACAGGAATCCGTCCGGCAGTAAAGAGTCCTCGTGTCGTCGAACGCATTCCTACCGGCGTGTCGGAGTTGAAGTCATATGATGAGCCAGCGTTTGCGCGTCGCGGTGTTGATCTCAACGTCGCATATCGACCGGCGCCGCAGCATGATTCTGACCGGGAGAAAATCGACAAGAACGATCCGGATAAGCCGGCGTTTTTGCGGAAGATCATGGACTAAGAGTCACAAGGCCCGGGATTCTGGACTTCTTGATTCTGGAAATTGAAACAACCGCCCATTCTGCGAAGAGTGGGCGGCCTTGTTTTCGATTCAAACAAAAGCACCGCCGAACTCTCGCCCGGCGGTGTTATCATTTCCATCTTACTGCAATCTTCTATCAGCCCTTCTGCAACGCCTCCGCCCCGCCAACAATCTCCAGTAACTCGTTTGTGATTGAAGCCTGGCGAGCTTTGTTGTATGAAAGCTGCAACGCGTTGATGAGCTCGTTCGCGTTTGTTGTGGCATTTTCCATTGCAGCCATGCGAGCGCCCTGCTCGGCTGCGTTGCTCTCCAGCAAATCTTTCCACACGACGAAGTTCAAATGCTTCGGCACCAGGGCGTTCAGAATTTCTCCTTCCGATGGCTCATAAATGTAGTCGACAGATTTTGATTCTGTCGCCTCGCCAGCCGGTGGTGCAATGGGAAGAAACTGTTCGAGAGAGATCTTTGACTGCGCGACGGTTTTGAATTCGTTGGAAATAATCTCGACCTGATCGTATTCACCCTTCTCGTATCCACTCACCACATCACGCACAATGGTCTGCGCTTCGCTGAAGACCAGATTGTTGTACACACCGATGTACTTGCCGGCAATCGTGTAGCCGCGCTTGTTGAAATAGTCAAAGCCCTTCTTGCCAACACAAAAGACCTTCACCTTCCCTTGCTCAAGCAACGACTTGTAGTTGGTGAGAATATGCTTCTCTGCCGCCTTGACGAGGTTGTTGTTGAATGCACCGCAGAACCCGCGATCCGCCGTCACCACAACCAGTGCCACGGCGTTCACGGTTCGTGTCTGAAACATGGGATTCAGCGCCATGTCTGTGTTGGCAGAGAGATGCAGCAACAGCCGCTTGATCTTTGCTGCGTACGGACGCGCCTGAATCATGTTGGATTGTGCGCGCCGCAGTTTGGCGGCGGCAACCATCTTCATGGCCTTCGTGATCTTCTGAGTTTTCTTGACGCCGGAAATGCGTCCGCGCAGCTCGCGTAATGTCGCCATTATGACTTCACGCCCACTTTGAATGAGTCGGTGAACTGCTGGAGAATCGACTTGAGTTTTGCCGTGATGTCATCCGAAAGATCCTTCTTCTCGGCGATCGCAGCCAGCAAATCCGCGTGCTTCATCTGCATCATCTCCAGGAGTTCTTTCTCGTAGCGCTCAACATGCTCAATGGGAATCTCATCGAGGTATCCGTTCGTTCCCGCAAAGATACTGACAACCTGCGACTCCACGGGCATCGGAACGTACTGTCCCTGCTTGAGCAACTCCACCAGGCGCGCACCGCGGCGCAGTTGTTGAAGCGTTGCCTTGTCGAGGTCGGATCCGAATTTTGCAAATGCCTCAAGCTCGCGATACTGCGCAAGATCGAGTCGCAAGCGGCCGGCAACCTTCTTCATCGCTTTGATCTGTGCGTTGCCGCCAACGCGCGACACCGAGATACCAACGTTGATGGCAGGACGAATGCCTGAGTTGAACATATTTGGTTCGAGATAAATCTGACCGTCGGTAATTGAGATAACGTTTGTCGGAATGTACGCAGAGACGTCGCCTGCCTGTGTTTCAATCACCGGCAATGCTGTCAGGCTTCCGCCGCCCAGCGCGTCATTCAGCTTGGATGCGCGTTCAAGGAGGCGCGAGTGCAGATAGAACACGTCGCCCGGATATGCTTCACGTCCCGGTGGGCGTCGCAGCAGCAACGAGACCTGGCGATACGATTGCGCCTGTTTTGATAAGTCATCATAGATTGCAAGCGCGTGCCGTCCGCTGTCGCGGAAATACTCGCCAAGCGTTGCCCCCGCGTATGGGGCAACAAACTGCATCGGCGCGGGATCGCTGGCGGTTGCAGCGACAACCGTTGTGTACGCCATTGCGCCTTCTTGCTGAAGTTTATCGACAACCTGTGCCACCGTCGAACTTTTCTGCCCTACTGCAACGTAGATGCAGTACACGGGCTTCACGCCGTCGCGCTTTGCTTGTTCGGTGTGCGTGTACCTCTGGTT
>CAYJNF010000473.1:0-3395 GCA_964370915.1 uncultured Chitinophagales bacterium | reverse complement strand
CCGAGCGGAAGTCCCGCCGCGCGCAAATCCTCGAAGGTCAGCTTCACATCCAGGTGCGCGGAGGTGGCAAACGCTCCCGCCGCGCCGCCAAACAGGATGGCCTGTGGGGCGGGATGGTATCCCGCCATATCTTCAATACGCGGAGTACCACTCCGCGTCACGTTTTGGTCACGTTGCTGTGGGGCGGAATGGTATTCCGCCGAATCCTGACTGTGTGGCGTGACGTTGCCCGCCATTTCAAGCAGCTCGCGCAGCGTCACGCCGAACGGGACTTCGTACAAGCCTGGTTTCGCCACATCGCCCGAGACGCAGAACAGCTTTGGGCCAGGCGATTTCTCGGTGCCGATCTTGCGATAACCCGCCGCGCCTTCGGTGATGATGAGCGGAACGTTACACAACGTCTCCACGTTGTTGATGACCGTTGGCTGGTCGAACAATCCGTTCGTGGTCGGGAAGGGCGGCTTGACCCGCGGGAAGCCGCGCTTGCCTTCGATAGACTCGAACAGGGCCGTCTCCTCGCCGCAGATGTACGCGCCCGCACCCAGGCGGACTTCGATGTCGAAGCGTTCGCCAAGATAACCCGCCTCGCGCGCTTCGGTCAGGGCATTCTCCAGGGCAGGGACAATGTACGGATACTCGCCGCGCACGTAAATGTAGCCCTTTGTCGCGCCGATGGCGTGGGCGGCGATGCACATGCCTTCGATGGTGCGGTGCGGATCGTCCAACAGCAGCACGCGATCCTTGAACGTGCCAGGCTCGGATTCGTCCGCGTTGCAGACTACGTACTTCGTGCCGCCGTCCGCTTTGGCAGCGCCCTCCCACTTCACGCCTGTCGGGAAGGCCGCGCCGCCGCGACCCACCAGCCCCGCGGACTTGATCTCCGCGATCACATCTTCGGGCTTCATCGCCAGCGCTTTCTTCAACGCAGCATACTCGCCATACTTCGCCAATGATGTAGTGCCGTTTCCGCAGTGGGCGGTCAGCAAACGGAGTGTCCCTCCCACGATGGACTTGGGACGACCCAGCTCATAAGAGCCTGCGTCCAGGTCGATGTTGGTCTCGGCCTTGTCGTCCACCAACGCGGCGGGCGCCTGCTCACACAAACCCAGGCAGGGACTCGCCTCAATGGTCAGAGACAGGTCAGGGGTCGTCCCGTTCGGCTCGATCCCGTGATGCTCGCACAGGTGCTGGAGCAATCCATCCGCACCCTTGAGCGCGCAGGCAGGATCGGTGCACACGCGGATAATGCGTTTGCCGACAGGCACGTTGTAGAACAGTGAGTAGAACTCGATCACGCGGGGGACGGCGGCCAGCGGCACCTTGAGGCTGCTGGCCACTTCGGCAGCCACCTCCTGCGGCAGCCAGCCATAAACGCGCTGGGCCGCATGCAGGGCTGGCAACAGCCCCGAGCGACCCAGGGGAAGATACGATTCGAGGACGGGGTGAAGTCGTGTGAGGTCGATTTCAGACATGTGTGCTCCGATATGGAGAGTATAGACCGAAATGCTACTGATTACAAGAAATCCTTTGGTAGGTTTTTCTCCAGTGTGTTCGCAGGCGCCTGAGTCTTTCCGTTGGAACAAATCCAACAAGTTTCGAAGGGCTTTTTGCCCAAGGAAAGCATCGAATGTACCCAAATCAGTGTTTTTTGGCCCCCATGCGCCGAATATTGGCGACGGCAAATTTGTAACTGGACAACTGGTATCGTTTCAGGTATCATTGGCACGCTTGTGCCCCTGCTCACTTGGGACGCAGGCGTAAAAAAACAACTGGCCCGGATAATCCTTATCCGGGTTATTGTACATAAGCCCCGTATCTACGAATGCTGCGCTTGCAGCAAATCCTCAAATCCGGCGTGGAGGCGAAATGACGGACCTGATTCAACAAATCACCGGCGATTTCCAAAAGCAAATTGAAGGTTTTAAGCCTGAGTTCGGTATCAGCGATATCGGTACAGTGCTGGAAGCTGGTGATGGTATTGCCCGTGTCCAGGGTCTTGCGAATGTAAAGTCGCAGGAACTGGTGCAGTTTGCCAATGGAGTGATTGGCATTGCGTTCAATCTGGAGAAAGACAGCGTCGGCGTAATCGTAATGGGCGATTACGCCGAAATTTCGGAAGGCATGACCGTACGCGGCCTGGGGCGCATCGCCTCGGTGCCCGTAGGGGATGCCATGATCGGGCGTGTGGTCAACGCGCTCGGTGAGCCGATTGATGGCAAGGGTCCAATCGCCACGACAGGCTTCCGCCCAATCGAGCGCATTGCGCCCGGCGTGATCCAACGCCAGGACGTGGATACCCCGGTGCAGACCGGTATCAAGTCCATCGACGCGATGATCCCCGTTGGCCGCGGCCAGCGTGAGCTCATCATCGGCGACCGCCAGACTGGCAAGACCGCCATCGCCATCGACACCATCATCAACCAAAAAGGCAAGGATCTGGTCTGCATCTACGTTGCGATCGGCCAGAAGAAGGCCGCCGTCGCTCGTACGGTTGGTATTCTCGAACGCGCCGGCGCGATGGATAACACCATCATCGTCATGGCCGCCGCGGATGAATCTGCCGCCTTGCAGTACATCGCCCCGTATGCGGGCTGCTCCATCGGTGAAGAATTCATGGAGACAGGCCGCGACGCGCTTGTGATCTACGACGATCTTTCCAAACACGCTTGGGCTTACCGCCAGGTTTCCCTGCTCCTGCGCCGTCCGCCTGGACGTGAAGCTTATCCTGGCGACGTGTTTTACCTCCACTCCCGCCTGCTGGAACGCGCCGCCCGCCTTGCCAATGAATATGTCATCGTCAAGAGCGACTTCAAGGATGAGTTGGCCTCTGAAAAAGATGCCGTGGACGGCAGAGTCTTCAAAGGCCCGCTTTCCAAGGATCAGGCCAACGATGCCCGCAAGGAAATGCAGGACGCCGACAGTTACAAGATTGCCAAGATCAAGGGCACTGGCGGCTCACTGACCGCTTTGCCGATCATCGAGACCCTGCTTGGCGACGTTTCCGCATACATCCCGACCAATGTGATCTCCATCACCGACGGTCAGATTTACCTCGAATCCAACCTGTTCAATGCGGGCATTCGTCCCGCTGTGAACGTCGGTATCTCCGTGTCCCGCGTGGGCGGTGATGCCCAGACCAAGGCCATGAAACAGGTGGCAGGCCGCCTGCGCCTCGACATGGCCGCCTATCGCGAGTTGGCCGCCTTCGCCCTGATGGCCTCCGACCTCGATAAGGCCACCCAGCAGCAACTCAGCCGCGGCCAGCGCATGCAGGAAATCCTCAAGCAGCCGCAGTATTCGCCCGCCTCTCTGGCCGAGCAGGTGATCGCGATCTTCGCGGGCACCAACGGCTTCGCCGACCTCGTCCCCGTCGACAAGATGGCCCAGTGGCAGGC
>CAYJNF010000472.1:0-3414 GCA_964370915.1 uncultured Chitinophagales bacterium | reverse complement strand
ACACAATTGTAAATGGATTGTATTTCTTGTACCAGTGCGGGTGCTCGAGGTTTTCCTTTGCTTTGCGAATTTCTTTTTTGTAATCAATCCAGCGCGCCCCTTGAACCGGACTGATGACGAAAGCAACGACCAGCGATGCGCCAAGCGTGATGATGAGCGTGAGCGGCAGATACTTCATAAAGTCGCCAACAACGCCGGGCCAGAAGAGCAACGGGATAAACGCCGATACGGTTGTGAGAGTCGATGTGATGACCGGAATGGCGACCTCGGCAGTAGCTTCCTTCGCTGCTACGTCAGGCGGTTTGTCGTAGACTTGTTGGTGGCGATAGATGTTCTCAATTACGACGATGGCATCGTCCACGAGTATGCCCAGCACCAGCACAAGGGCAAAAAGGACAACGAAGTTCAGCGTAATGCCATACACCGACAGGACCGTGAACCCGATAAGCATCGACAACGGAATCGAGGTCGAGATCAGCAGAGAGTTCTTGAATCCAAAAAACATAAACAAACAGAGAATAACCAGAAACATTCCCGTCATGATGCTGTTCTCCAGTTCCCGCACCATTCTGTTGATGAAGATGGATTGATCGTTGGTGATGTCGATTTTCAGGCCAGGCGGCAAATCCGCTTTCCCTTCATCGAGAATCGTCTTGACTGCATCGGCTATGCGGACGAGATTCTCTCCTGCCCGTTTCTTGACGGCAAGTGTCACAACTTCATTGCCGTTGAGGCGGGAGTATGTCAGACGATCTTCGAACGACAGCCGGACAGTCGCGACATCGCGGACGTACACCGGTTTGCCGCCGCGCAGCTTCACAACAATGTCTTCGATGGGCTTGACGTCCTTGTACTCACCCGGCACGCGAACAGAATAGCTCGTTTCTTTGGTGTCAATGGAGCCACCGGGTACCGAGACATTCTCGTTCTTGATCGCATTCACGACGTCATCGAAACCAATGCGATACTGGTTCAGATAGTCGACGTCGCAATTGACCTGGACCTCCGGTTCCAAACCGCCCGATACGTCCGCACGCAACACTCCCGGAACCGCCTCGATCTTGTCCTTGAAATCGTCGGCGATATCCTTCAGCCGGGCAACGCCATACGGTCCTCCGATGTTGACGTACATAATCGGAAACTCACTGATGTTGATTTCCGTGACGACGGGTTCGAGGATGTCGGACGGCAACTCGGATTTTGTGGAATTCACTTTGTCGCGCACGCGGCGTAAGGCCTCGTCGATATCCACGCCTATTTCAAACTCAACACTTACCGTGGAGAGTCCTTCCTTTGATGAGGAGGTAATTTGCTTGATGTCCTTCAACGACTTCAGATTTCGTTCAAGTGGCTGCGTTACCAATCCTTCCACATCGGTGGGCGAAACGCCTATGTATGGCACCGAGACGATAATCCAGGGAATCTTTACGTCGGGCGCGGCTTCACGCGGCAACCGCATGTACGCGTTCCAACCCATCATCACGATAAGAATGATAAAAATGTAGACTGCTACTTTGTTGTCGACTGAAATATTTGAAAGACGCATGATCTCAATTGGTGATTATGGATTTTGTTCTTTCCTGAACTGCATTTTTTCTGCGGGAGACATTTTCTCCGTAGCATACTGATAGATCACTCGTGCTCCCCGATCCTTCCACTTCATCAGAAATCTTTCCGTCTCACGCTTCCTCAGCTTCCAAGCTTCGCGAAGTAACCATCCTGTACCCTGCTGCACTTCGCGCGCGCTGTCTGTCATCAATGGCTCGATGTGATGAAACAGGTCGGCAAAGATGTTGGTTGTCCCCAACAACTTGATCATGGAAACGGGAACACACCGTCGTTGATACTTCCTGTCGGCTGCGGTCCATGCGGCAACATTGTCGACCGGCACAATGCGGGTGAGCAGGAAGTGCGAAATGATATCGAGCGACATCGCATCGGCGTGCGCCCAGTTCCTGATGCCAATCTGGAACCAAGTTTCCACGTTGTAAAACGTCTTCTTGGAAAATTGCGGCGTGAATCCCTTCAACAAGTGGATGGCAAAGCTCGTCTCCTCGTACTTTCCACTTTCCAACAACAACGGAGCAGTCTGCAACACGAGATGAAGATCGACATGTCCTTCCCGGAGCAAACTTGCGGCCTTGTACTCAAAAAGCTCCTTCGTCAATCCGTACGCGTCGTACCCTTCCTTGAAATACCGACCGTACTTCTTGACGATTGACGGATCGGCATTGGCGACACAATACCGACGAATGTTCATTTGAAGAATTCGGGGAGTCATGATATGTGCCCCTGGTGGTGTGTGGGTAGTTTACTTTGAAACCACAACCGTTTGTCCGTTGATGACATTGTGATATCCACTTACTATGATTCGGTCTCCAGCCTTTACTCCGGAAACGATCTCCACCTGATTGTCGCTTCGCCCGCCAAGTTGGACGACTCGCTCTTCCGCCCGGCCATTGTTTTCGACGTACACAACAAGTTTGTTTCTGTCTACCTGCTGGACGATTGCTTCTTCCAGGAGAAGTGCATCTGTGGCCGTCGACTGATGGATTTTCACTTTCGCAATCATCTCGGGCTTGAGGCGATGAGCCTCGTTGATCAGTATCGACTCGATCGGAAATGTTCGGTTATCCGAGTTAATGGTCGCGCCGATATACGACACCTTTCCCGTAAACGTTCGACCCGGATGTGCCTGCACAGTCAGGCTGATTGTCGTGCCGAGCTTGATGCTGCCCGCGTATCGTTCGGGCACATTAACGAGAACCTTCACCTTATGGATGTTGACGACCCGGGCGATGGGCACTCCCGGTGCTGCCATTTCTCCAATGTCTGCATAGCGTTCGTCAAGAATTCCCGTGATCGGACTCTTGATGCGTGTACGCTCCCAGCGGGCGTGCATCAGATCGGACTGCGCCTTTGCTGCATCACGACCATATTCTGTTGTCTTCAACTGCCATTCACTTACTGCTTGCTCCGTGAAGACTTTCTGTTGCTTCTCAAATGTCAGTGACGAAGCCTTGAACTGGGCGAGCGATGCCTCATAGCTCGGTTTTGCCACATCGTCGTTGAGCACAACGATAATGGTTCCCTTCGTCACGATGTCGCCCTTCTCGAAGTTCCAATTCTTCACAACGCCACCTTCTTCCGGGCTGATCATGATGTCCTCGTAGGCCTTGATACTGCCGCTTAGCTGCAAGGTCTCGCGGAACGGTTGCGTGGTGAGTTCCCTGATTTTTACGGTCACATAGCGTGCATCCTGTTGATTCCCTTGTGATTGGTCGGCATTCGAATCGCCGCAACCTATCGTGGAAAAGCTGAGGGCAAGCATTACTGCAGCAACAATACTATTGGGTCGAATCTTCATAGTCTAATCCTCTAATCCAAGTCCTTGTACATATTCCGGTGTGTGTC
>CAYJNF010000471.1:0-3421 GCA_964370915.1 uncultured Chitinophagales bacterium | reverse complement strand
TGGTCATAGCGGCGATCGCAAAAGAGGGCACCGCCGAGTTCTCTGATCGCATCAGGAGTTTGTATCCAGCTCGATGTTTTCGTATCGAACTCTCCAAGTTTCTGCAATTCCCGGTATTGTTCTTCCGTCAACAGCTCAATTCCCATGGCGTCTGCCATATCAAGTGCACAATTTTTCGGCTTGTGTTCTTTTCTTGACTCCAGCGCTTCGCGGTCGTAACAGAGACTTCTGCGGCCATTGGGACTTTCCGCTGAACAATCATAAAAGATGTACTCGCCCGACTTTTTATCATGACCAACAACATCCGGTTCACCGCCGGTTGTTTCCATCTCATTGAGCGACCGCAGTTTTTCACCCGAGTGCTTGGGGTCCAGCTTTGCTTGTACTTTGCCCCACTCAAGACCTTTATGCCGGTTCATGTTGTTCTCAAAGCGGACCTTCAATGCTTTCAACAGTTCTTCACATTGTGCTGGCGACAACTCCTTTTTACTGCGATTTGCGTTTTTCATAATTCTATTTTGTCTCCTCCACTTTTGGGTTCTACAAAGAAAAGAAATTCTGTTCAATTGATGACCAACTACGTTTACACAGGATCGATATCGTCCGGTGCAACGAGGCGTGCCAACACCCTACGAGCCGCGCAGAATCTTCTCCATATTTCTGCCTTTCGCAAGCTCATCTACCAGCCTATCCAGATACCTGACCTGCTGGGTCAAAGGATCCTTGATTTCCTCCACACGATACCCGCAGATTACTCCGGTGATGAGGCGTGCATTGGGGTTCAGCGAAGCTTGCCGGAAGAATGTTTCAAAGGTCACATTTGCCTTTATCAACTCCTGCAGCTTTTTGGTATCGAAGCCTGTTAACCACTCGATGACCTGATGCAATTCTTTCTTAGTTCTGCCTTTCTTCTCGACTTTTGCAACATACATTGGATAGACCGAGGCGAAGGTCATTTGTGCGATGCGCTGATTGTGCGTGCTCATATTGCCCTTGAATTGTCATTCAATGAAAGTCAGAGAAGGACTTGCAAACCTGTCGTTATTGAGCCGTCGTCGATGAGGTATTCTACAATTCCCAAATCTCAGGGGAGCGCCATACTTACGCTTTTTTTCAGGAAGAACAAAAAAACCGCACTGACTCTCTACTCCAGCACATATGTGGTTTCCAGAAACACTACTCTCCGGGTTGATGAGATGTGCCGCAGTCGTGTGGCTGGCCGTCATGCGCTGCACACCCATTTGCCTCACTACCGATTCAGCGTTTGGTTCGCTCACCAACTCCTACTCGTAAAGGAGCGTTGTTAGGCGGACCAATCCCAGCAACTATCGCTCGATTATTTTCCAGTAGGAATCCTTTCGGATGACTTTGCCATTCCTAAATTCCCAAAGATCACAACCTCGGACTTTCACGCCAACCCCTGAAGCTGTTGTTCCAGTGAGCGTCCATTCTGACACTCCCATATTTCCTGCCACCCAATGACGGTCGTCTCCATAGTGAACGTCAGGAATACCTTTGAACCGACCGGCAAGAGCTTCGCGCACTTGATCTTTGCCGATGAAGCGTTGTCCCCACGGTTCCTTGCCCTTTGGAAAATCAAAGGAGCAGTCATCAGAGAAGAAGTTCATAATCGCGTCAAGATCATGTCGATTGAATGCTTCAAGGATTTGCTTCAAAGTCTCGACTGTGACGGTCTCATCCTTTGTTTTCTTCTCGATCTGTTGCGCCTTGGTCGGCGGGTTGGCGTTGCTGTCATGCTTGCCGGAGAACACCGTAGCCGCCAGCAAGCCACATACGACATACATCCCATAAACCTCATTCATGCTCGGTTCCTTTCTATGATTATTGATTCGTTCGGCCAGCGTCTGCTCGAACACGCCGCGTAGGTCCCCTTCCCTAAACTAATGCTGTATGAGGTGTGCGCTAAGCACACCCAACGAGTCAACGCCATGCGTGTTATCTCGTGGAGTCTTTGACCGCGCCGCTGACCATTCGCGCGCGATAGTATATGCTTGACTTACCAAATGGAGCGCCTCTCCGCGACATCCCGCTGTTCTTGAGCGGGACGAACGAGCGTCGTAGTTTTTCGGTGTTAGGCGAAGTTGCCATTCACAATCGGACACCCAGCCAAACGTCAAATGCATTGTTCTTGACTCTGATGACTTGGTTGGAAATGGAGTTGGTGAAATCATGATTGTATCGCCCTTCGATCATAATGGCAAAGGGTAGAAGATTATCTACCACAATTCCGGCCAATGCGGATCCGCCGAAGACAGACTTTGTGAAATCATCATAGAACGTGCTGAACAAGAGTTTGCTTCCAGCCTGATAACCAAGCAGGAAATCAAATCGAGGTCCGATTCCCACGTATGGTCGAACAGTTCCCAAAGGAAATTCCGCTCTGGCAAAAATGGGAACCGATAAGTAATCCAAGCGAGAATAGAATATCTGGGTTTCAATTGGCTGCAATCCAGATGGTCCGAACCTTGCTACATAGAGTTTCTCCCCCACTCCTCTTTGATTGTATTCCAATTGAGTGACGACCGAAAAGACCGGCAAGCTGAGCCATTCCACATAAGCGGCAAAGCTGAACCCAACTCTCCTCACCGTCGATGGATCAGGAATAGGCGCCCAATCAAAAGTCTGATCAGCCGAGGTAATGCCTGCTTTCACGCCGAAACTCTTGACAAGTTGAGAGTGCCCTCGATTTACGGCTACGATCATCAACAAGTATAGTGTGACTGAGATAAGTCTCATTGTTCTTCTTCCTTTGGAATGGCAATTTCGCATAACTTTCATCGTAACAGCGCAACGGCACGCTCCACGCTTTTCTATGACTGAGCGTGCCGTTGAATGAATTCAACTTGATAGGGCAAGCGTGAGCATGAGCCAAGATTCCCAAACGAATCGAATGTCGCTGTTATTTTTGTTATGTGAAGTGGCGGCATCGTAGCGATTCGTTTCCATTCATTTCACTTGCTTGATTCGACTGCATAATATTTTCCGTTGATGACTCGAACGCCGTCGTAGATGAGTGCGACGACGTGCATCACGACTGCTTCGTCCGATACATTCATCAGAGCATGAGCAAATTCTTCAAGGATGCAAGCCACCTGAATCTGAAACCGATATGGAAGCATTTTTTCAATGTCCAAGAAGATTATGTCTTCGACATGTACATTGATTACGTCTTTGTTCTTAGGGGTGTACACCAACTGCCCGATTGAAAGGTTTACAATGAAGGGGGCTTTGGCGAGTATTATGTTTGTGCGCCTCCGTATCCGGATAATTTTCTCAATGCGCTTTGTCGCTTCCCAAAATGCCTCTATGATCGAATGGCTTGAGCGAGGTATCGGCACTGCATCTATCGCAAGAAATGGGCGAATTGACTCAGGAATACCCTGTTCTATCTCGGCAACTG
>CAYJNF010000470.1:0-3424 GCA_964370915.1 uncultured Chitinophagales bacterium | reverse complement strand
CCCTTGCCCCTTTGCAATTATAAGGTCGGCTTGTGCGAATCGACGGCGGAAGTTTCGGCTGCAATCGCTGAGAATTGTTCCGGGTGCATCCGAGCCGTTGTCGATCACTTCAACAATCCTATCGAGTCCGGCTGTCTGGGCGTCCATCAACGTAGCATCATTGATAACCGGACCTCCGCGTACAACAAGAATCAAGCGATCGGTCGGAAGCTGCTGAACGAGTAGTCTGTCGAATACAATTTCTCCTGCGTTATCAGCCAGATAGAGTATGCTCTTCGCCCGCGTGACCTCCTCACAAAGTTCTTCAACATTTCCCACAAAGACTTCCGAAAGCGTGTGCTCGATTGATTGGTGCACCTCGTCTTCCGTGATATTTCCGTTGGCACCCATATCGATGATGTTCCCTGCTATTGCCAGTCGCACCGCCATCGTGAGCCGGTCAGGTGCCTGTTCAACCTCGGCAGTCAGATCAGGTAGCATGGCCAACGCCATTCTGCTGAATCGGTCTTTGGCCGAACGATAAGGATCGCTCACGCCTAATATGTGTCGGAGCTGGCGATGAAACTCCTGACCGAGAAGTGGAGGGGGTTTTCTGAAATCCACCTCCGCTGCCATTCGCATAGCATCCCGGACAATCTGTTCTTGAACAGAGAAGTCGGTTGTGGCGCGCTTGGCCACTTCCAACGCTTGGCGCAGAAAGCAAGGGATGCAGTCGAGAGAAGTTGTCATAAGCAACCCAAACTAGTTGTATGCTTCCATGGTCTATCGGTCTTCATCCATCAAATGGCTTGCGAGTTCGTTCATGCCAGCTTCTTCCCAGAATCGCAGAGCCGCGTGAGCCTCCAGATATTTCAGCGGGATCGGATGCGTGCCAATCACGACCGGCAGGTTGAATTGCGTCTCGATGAAGATCTTGAAATGACGGATGTAGGGACAGGGTGGATAGCCGACCACCAAGCCGGTAGCGAGATGGATGACATCTGCCCCGTTCTTCTTAAACTCCGCCGGTACGTATTCTACGTTCCCTCCGGGACAGCCGCCACAGGTAGAGTAGCCAACGACTTCGACAGTCTCGTCTGCCGCATAGCAGGAGAATCCTCCGCGGCGCTCCCGGAGAGCACGAAAACACTTGCCACCGCCACAGTTCCTATACCGATCACAAGTGATGACTGCGATTGTTTTCATGTATTCTCCTTTTCAGTTATGTTGTCACGAGACTCTCGATCAGCTTGTGGTCATGATGCTCTATCACGATTTCTGCACATTGAGTTCCTGAATGGCTTTTCTCAGGCAATTCCGTGTCAGTTCTACACAATCGTATTTTACTTTTGGGATTCCTTCCAGATACTTCAGGATGTCCTCCGCATCAATTATCAGGGCATCCTCGATTCGCATACCTTTGATCATTTCTGTGAGGCCCGATGCAGAAGCTTGAAGTCCGGCACAACCTGAAAATTGAAATTTGGCATCAATGATCACCCCCGAGTCAACCACCAGAAAGATTTCAATAATGTCTCCGCATGAACCTTGATGTTGTGCCCAGACAGTTGGTCTGCTGATACTTCCGACATTGACCTCCCGATCGATCAGATCTATCGCCTTTCCAGAGTATCCGAGATCCCTGAGGAAACCGACCCTTTCTTTTTTCATACTTTTCTTCCCAATGTATGAGCAATTGCCCGTCGCAAGTAATGATGTCCATTAGGAACGAACGCTCGCAGTCCGAGACAACCTTTAATGCAATCGTTCTGGGTGGTCGGTGATACTGCCATTGATAATCGCCTGAATCGCTTCGTCAATAGTCGTGATGTTTGTAAGGATGGGTTTCATCTTTGCCTCCGTGATATGATCATACGCCCCGGCGCCCATGCCTCGTGCGACCACGACTTGGCAATCCGTGATAGATGCAAACATGCTATCGTGCTTGTGGCGAGAGTGTTCGTCAAACCCGTGTTTGCCCTCCTCATGTGTATGGTGGTGTTCTTCACGGGAAAAAGTATGATGACCTGTTTTCTCGCGCTTCTCGCGGCCGGAGATGCCCCCGTTCTCGACCGTTAGCACTTCAAAGTAACGTGCTCGGCCGAAGTGAGGACTAATAGTTGTTCCATCGTCGGTGACGAATGCGATTTTTATGCTGTGTGTGTCCATTGTTTCTCCCATTATTAAACAATAATTACTGAATTCTTGGATTCGCCGTAAGGACTGGAAACGGTCTTGTCTGCTTCGGTTTCGTTCAACCACACTTCGCCGTTCCCCAAATACCGGAATTGATATTCTTTGTTTGTTTCAAGTTCGACCGATACACCGTGGACGTCATTTTCGGTTACTGCAAAACGATTTACTTTCGAACCCCAATCATTGAAATCGCCTACAACGGCGATTTCATGAAATTGTTCTGCAATGTCCTTCGGGAGAGTGAAGGTTACTCTGCAAATCGTTTTGTCTTTTGAGTATTCCTTTTTGATTGCCATGATCACTTCCTCCTCAGATTACGTTTCGAACGGTGCGTGATATTTTCGCTCACCGTTGTTTCCGTCCTTTGTCCGAGGCGAGCTTCGGTTACGCTACGTTGCCCTTCAACCGATTCGTTCACCTGCAGATGATTAGTATCCGCGTCCCGACATATATCCCTCTCCCCACAGCCGTTCGCGAAATCCGCCTCCTCGTCGCCCGCCTTCGTGTCTCGAATCGCGGATGCTTTCCTTCACCGTTGGCTTATCGAGGACACGAAGCTGTCCCGACTTGAATCGGTCGATAGCCTCGCGCACTGTCATATTCCGCGCAAGGGCAACCTGCATCTTTTTGGCGCCTAATTGCTTGAACGCTCCGGGACCGATATTACCTACAATGGCGGCAGTTGCTCCATTGCCAGCCATTGTGGCGATGACCTCGTGCTTCTCATCGTGCCCCGTGTTTCCAATCGGTTCTACATCCAATGTGTCGGTATCGACCAGGAGGTAGAATGCCGCATGGCCGAAGCGTTTGGCGATACGGCTGTCGAGTGATGCCGCGTCTGCGGCGACAAGTAGTTTCATTGTCTATTCTCTTCTCGTGTTTGTAGTTCATGTAGGTTCTTTGAGTAGAACCTCTTGCCTTGGTATTCTGATGCAACGAGCTGGCCTGTGTCGAGGAGTCGCTGAACGACCGTCCAATCTGCGTTTGCCTTCGCCAAAAGCTCGCGGACGGCGTCTTCGCGCATTGGATGGACGGAAGTAATATCCAACAGTTCTTTCTCCAACTCGCCGGTGTACGAAAACTCATTGCCTTCGTATCCACCAATGCACTCAACTGCAGGGGCGAACGTCCGGAGTATCCGGCACGCGCGAGCAAGCATGTCCTCACCCACAGGTTCAACCCATTCCTCCGCCGACGGGCTGGACGGAGTCAGTACATACGCTTTGGCGGGATGCAGCCGCTCCAGCAC
>CAYJNF010000469.1:0-3428 GCA_964370915.1 uncultured Chitinophagales bacterium | reverse complement strand
AATCCGTTTACGGGCACGGAAGTGTGGGCGGTCTCGGGCAGACGCAGCAAGCCGATCACCAATGAAAAGGCGCAGGATGCGGAGAAGCTCGAAAAGCATTCTCCCGAAGACTATTGCAGCTTCTGCCAGACACGCTACTATGAAACCGCACCCGAAAAGGCTCGGCTCACCCGACATGCCGATGGCCGTTGGGAACACATCAACCACCCAGCTCCCGAAAGCTACCCGGATACGCCCGCTGAATTTCGCCGCGTCGGCAACATGTTCGAGATCGTGACGCTCGATTACTGGCGGAAGAATTATGCCTACAAGATGACCGGCGCGCAAGCGCGGTGGAAAGAAGAGTATCTCGCGAATTCCGTCGGCCTGAAGCACATCACCGACATCATCAACTACAAGCTCCAACGCGAAGGGAAGACGGAAGAACAGATGGAGCGGATGACGATGGCGGATCGGCTCACGGTTGCCGACGCGTTCTTCGCCGGTTGCCATGAGATGGTCATCGCCCGCCGGCATTTCAGGGACGACGCGACGCATATGAGCGATCTGTATTCGTCGGGCGAGATGACTCTGGAGGAGCACTTCCAGTATTTCCGTTTCACGATCGAGGCGATGCGCGATGTTGTCGCATCAAACCGTTACGTGCGGTATATCAGCGTCTTCCAGAATTGGCTGCGCTCGGCGGGGGCTTCGTTCGATCACCTGCACAAACAACTTGTCGCGCTGGATGAATGGGGATCATCCATAGAGAATCAAACGAAAATGATTCGCGACGATCCCAACGTCTACAATCAATTCGGGGCAAACTTCGCAGCACACCACAATCTGGTGTTTGCCGAGAATGACTTTGCCATTGCCTATGCCGGGATTGGCCACCGCTATCCGACCATCGAAGTCTACTCAAAATCGCAGGCCGGACGGCCATACGAGCATTCGGACGAAGAGATCCGCGGCATGAGCAATCTTATTCAGGCAATTCATGCGGCCATGGGAAGCCAGATTTCCTGCAACGAGGAATGGTATTACACGCCGATCGATGCAGTGTATAAAATGCCGTGGCATGCCTTGATTAAGTGGCGCGTCACCGTTCCGGCGGGATTCGAAGGCGGGACCGGCATCTTTATCAATCCGATGACGCCCATTGAGGTACGCGATCGGATGGTGCCACGCTTGTACAAACTCCGCGACGAAGGACGCATTGACAAACTGCGTATCGCCGAAGAGTGCCGCGTCGATCCGAATCCATTAAAGTACTATTTGCGATAGCGTAAATGATTCTTGATGTTATTGAAAACTCCAACCGCTACGTTCCTTTCCATCCCCATTTCAGGTCTGTGTTGGAAACATTGAGTTTGATGAAGACTGTTGGATCTGAGAACTTGGTGATTGATGGTGAGAGGGCGTACATCATCTTTTCTCAGCAGGCGGGAAAGCGTCGAGAAGACGTCTTCCTCGAAGCTCACAGAAAATACATTGACATCCATTTCTGCATTGAAGGTGAGGAAGCAATCGGTTGGAGGCCAGTTCAGCGCTGCGTCTTTCCCGACCATGCATATGATGAAGAGAAAGACTTCATGACATTCGCCGACAAGCCTGATAGCTGGTTATTGCTCTCGCCTGGCTCGTTTGCAATCTTCTTTCCAGAAGATGCACACGCACCGATGGCGAGTGATGGACTTGTGAAGAAAGCAGTAGCCAAAGTAGCGGTGTAGCAATCTTCTTTTTCTCACTGCGTTCAACTCTCCCGATCGTGTTCAATCCCGCTCTGCAAATCCGTATATTGAATCACTATGATCTCTGCAGTTAACATACAACTCTCTTTCGGCGGGCGCGAACTCTTCAAAGACGTCTCGTTCCGCGTCGGAACGCATGACCGCATCGGGTTGGTTGGCTCGAATGGCGCGGGGAAATCTACACTCCTGAAACTTCTGCTTGGCGAAGCCTCATCCGATAAGGGTGAAATTGCAAAAGCAAAATACGTCACGGTCGGCTACCTCCCGCAAGAAGGGATGCACGTCGAGGGTCGTTCGCTGTACAGGGAAGTAGAAACAGCATTTGGCGACGTGCTCGATGCGCAGCACCGACTCGATGAGGTTCACGAGCGGATGAATGACGTTACCGACCACGAGAGTGACGAGTTCAAGGAGCTGCTCGAACTTTACGGCGAACTGCAGCACAAGCTCGAAGACAGCGATGCGTTCCGGATGAAAGCAAAGATCGAGAAGGTCCTGCTCGGTCTCGGCTTTTCGGTCGATGACATGGATCGGCAAACCGGAGAGTTCAGCGGCGGGTGGCAAATGCGTATTGCGCTCGCAAAACTCCTCCTCATTCAACCATCCTTGCTGCTGCTCGACGAACCAACAAACCATCTCGATCTTGACTCGCTGCAATGGCTTGAGGAATATCTTCAATCGTATGAAGGCGCGGTGATTGTTGTCTCGCACGACCGCCGCTTCCTCGACAACATGACGACGAAAACCTATGAACTGAGTCTCGGCCGGATGACTGAGTATGCTGGCAACTACAGTTATTTTGTGAAGGAGAAAGAAGAGCGGAAACTTCTCACCCTCGCCGCGTACCGGAATCAGCAGCAGCAAATCAAACAGACTGAGCAATTCGTTGAGCGATTCCGGTACAAAGCATCGAAGGCGCGCCAGGTTCAAAGCCGTGTGAAGATGCTCGAGAAACTGGAGCTGGTGGAGATTGAAGATGAGGAAAGCGGTATTCGTTTCAACTTTCCGCCCGCGCCATCGAGCGGGCGAGTCGCCATGGAGTTGAAAGGCATTCACAAAAGCTATGGCGAAAAGCGCATCTTCAGCGGTATCGACTTCGATATCGACCGCGGCGACCGGATTGCATTTGTTGGTGTGAACGGCGCGGGGAAGTCAACCCTGTCAAAGATTATCGCCGGCGTTGAGCCGTTCGGAGCGGGTGAGCGCAAGGTCGGACACAACGTTATCGTCTCCTACTTCGCACAACACCAGGCAGACGAATTGAATCCGAGGAACGATGTGCTGGGGACGGTGGATGAGGTTGCCGTGGGCGACATCCGCAGATCGCTCCGTAATCTCCTGGGCTGCTTTCTTTTCAGCGGCGATGACGTGTTCAAGAAAGTCGGTGTCCTTTCGGGCGGCGAAAAAAGCCGTCTCGCGCTGGCAAAAATGCTGTTGCAGCCGGGCAATCTCATCGTGATGGACGAGCCGACGAACCATCTCGACATGCGTTCCAAAGCCGTGATGCAGCAGGCGCTGGCAAGATTTGAAGGAAGCTATGTGATTGTTTCGCACGACCGCGACTTTCTTGATCCGATTGTCAACAAGGTTGTCGAGTTCAGCAAGGGTCGAATCAAAACGTATCTTGGCAACGTGAGCGAATACATTTATGCGAAGCAGAAAGAACAGAACACCGTGCAGGGAGAGGGCATTGCC
>CAYJNF010000468.1:0-3431 GCA_964370915.1 uncultured Chitinophagales bacterium | reverse complement strand
TGTTTGGCGAGATTGTCCGGAAACTCAGTGCGGGCGAGATTGTTCGCATCATCGTCAACTCGAAGGAACATGAAGCGAGCGCCCGGCGTTTACTCAAACGGGTTCACGCTGATCTGTCGCAGGTGGAGTTCTTTCGTTTCCCGACCAATCGCGGATGGACAAGGGATTTTGGCCCGATGTTCGTGAGACGAGAGACACCCGAGCACGAAGTTGCAGTTACCGGATTCCGATTCAACGCGTGGGCGAAGTATTCCGATTGGAAAAAAGACCGGCACATTCATGAGCGTGGAGCAAACGCACTCAAGCTCCGTCTTTTCCATCCAACCCACAACGGAAAACCGATTGTGCTCGAAGGCGGAGCGATTGATCTGAACGGCCGGGGAACGTTGCTTACGACAGAGGAATGCCTGCTCGATCAGGAAACGCAGGTCCGCAACCCGGGGATGATCCGACAGGATATCGAGAACATTCTCTCGGAGTATCTTGCCGCCACAAACGTGATCTGGCTCGGCAAAGGAATTGCCGGCGACGATACACACGGACACGTGGACGATTGTTGCCGCTTTGTCAATCCGACCACGGTGGTGTTGTGCAGCGAAGATAATCCGACCGACGCCAACTATCGGGTGCTGCAGGAAAACCGGGAACGACTTGAGAGTGCGAAGTTGGAAAACGGATCACGACCCGATGTGGTTTTGCTGCCGATGCCGTCGGCACTGTTTTTTGATGATGTGAGAGTGCCGGCAAGTTACGCCAACTTCTACATTGCGAATGCGTGCGTGCTCGTCCCGACGTTCAACGATCCGGGCGACCGCGTTGCGCTTGGCATACTGTCCGAACTATTCACCGACCGGCCGGTGATCGGCATTCATGCGGTTGATCTTGTTTGGGGATTTGGAACACTGCACTGTCTTACGCAACAACAACCGGCTCTGTGAAATCAACAACACAGGCGGGACTCAATTCACACACAAGGAGGATTACCATGAAGTCATCTTGGAAACACAAGTTGCTGAATGCAATCATTCTCTTGTTGTTGGTTGTGTTTGCACAAGGATGCCCGTGGTGCTGGGGGTCCCATCCTTATTAACAAAATAAAACGGGAGCCGGTCCTTGCGACCGACTCCCGAATTCTACTTCTTGCCTGAACCGGAGGAACTGTTAGTGTCCTCTCCCTCCATACTGTTGCAGATGATGATGACCGCGGGATGAATCTGAAGAGAACCCGATCGCTTCGTGGGTGGCTTTCACTCGTCTGATTTTTGGCTGCACCCGTTGCACACTGCCAACTGCGATTTCCTTCTCACCGCTAATGACTTCCGCGCTTATCAAGTGAAGGTTGTCGGAACGGATTTTTTCGAGTGCTGTGCTCGTCGTAACCCCGTGGATGAGAGCGACGCGGGCACCGATCGAGTGCACAAGTTTTCGCGTGTTGTCGCCAAGCTTCCCGGCAACAACAACATCGAACGAGTTGGAAGAAGCGTTGTGAAGAAGATCATGACGATCGTGAGGAGTCAGGTGCTGTGTCGCTTCCACAATGTTCATATCGTCGTCAACAATCAAATACCAGGCCGCATGTTCGAAGCGCTTGGCAACAAAACTATCCAACCTGTTGCCGAGCGCTGCCACGAGAAATTTCATGGTATCCTCCTTGATTCTTGAATTCTGTATGCTGAGAAAGAACGAATGGGCATCCCCAATTGATGGTAGAGGAGAAGAACAAAAGAGTCAAGTAAATATGTCAGGAGTTGTCAGGTATATCAAAATCATGCTTCTCATTCATCATAAAATCGCCCAAAAGAATTCCCAAAACTTGGAATCGTCGCACATTTTTTTTGCTTTTCGGAGCGTTTCGAGCGCTTTCTGGTGGCACGTAATTGGCAATTCTTGGACGCTGGGTAAGTACTGACATTTCAACAGAGCAAATTAATTTCGATTCACTCCTAACGTGAGGTCATTAAGAAAATGAAGCGCCAAAGGGTCACGATCGACGGCAACGAAGCCGCCGCATATGTAGCACACAAGCTCAGCGAAGTAATCGCCATCTACCCGATAACGCCCTCCTCCAATATGGGCGAATGGGCGGATGAATGGTCAGCTCAGGGACGAAAGAATCTGTGGGGGACGGTCCCCTCCGTGACAGAAATGCAAAGCGAAGGAGGCGCAGCGGGTGCAGTGCACGGTGCATTGCAAACCGGCGCTCTCTCCACAACCTTCACTGCGTCGCAGGGATTGTTGTTGATGATTCCCAACATGTTAAAGATCGCGGGTGAACTGACGGCAACAGTCTTTCACGTTTCCGCTCGCGCAGTCGCATCGCATGCATTGTCGATCTTCGGCGATCATAGTGATGTGATGATGACGCGCCAAACCGGATTTGCCATGCTCGCGTCCAACTCCGTACAGGAAGTGATGGACACGGCGTTGATTGCACAAGCAGCAACACTTGAAGGACGAATTCCTGTCCTCCACTTCTTCGACGGCTTCCGCACATCGCACGAAGTGATGAAGATTGAGCAACTCGCCGATGAAGATCTCCGCGCTATGATCGATGACGAGCTGGTTCGTCAGCACAGACTCCGCGCGTTGAATCCCGAGCATCCTGTTCTTCGCGGCACAGCACAGAATCCCGACGTGTTCTTCCAGGCACGCGAGACTGTGAACCCCTACTACACAGCGTTCCCGGATATCGTCCAGAAAGCAATGGACAGGTTCGCCGCCGTTGTCGGCAGACAGTACAGGCTGTTCGAGTACTACGGCTCACCAACCGCAGAGCGTATCGTCATCGTCATGGGATCGGGCGCAGAGACAGTTCAGGAAACCGTCGAGTTCTTGAACCAGCGTGGCGAGAACATCGGCATGCTGAAGGTTCGTCTCTTCAGACCGTTCGACATGAAACGGTTCCTCACCGCCATTCCAACGACCGTTAAGAGCATCGCCGTCCTCGACCGGACAAAAGAGCCCGGCGCATCCGGCGAGCCGATGTATCAGGATGTTCTTACGGCCATCACCGAAGCATACATCAACAACGAGTTGCCGTTCGCATTCCCGAAAGTCACTGGCGGACGGTACGGACTTTCGTCGAAGGAATTCACACCCGCAATGGTTAAAGGTGTGTATGATGAAATGAAGAAGGCTTCACCGAAAAATCACTTCACCGTCGGCATCAATGACGACGTCACGTTCACAAGTCTTGACTACGATGCATCGTTCAGCACGGAACCGGACAACGTCGTTCGTGCGATGTTCTACGGACTGGGCGCCGACGGAACGGTCGGGGCGAACAAGAACTCCATTAAGATCATCGGCGAGGACACGGAGAATTACGCTCAGGGCTACTTCGTTTACGACTCGAAAAAATCCGGCTCGACTACCAGGTCGCATTTGCGCTTCGGACCGAATGCGATTCATTCAACGTATCTCATCGAGAG
>CAYJNF010000467.1:0-3432 GCA_964370915.1 uncultured Chitinophagales bacterium | reverse complement strand
GTCATACAGAGATCCAATCACCAACACCAATGATCTTGCAGGATACCGCGTGTATCGTTCGACGTACTTTACCATCGGGCCGTGGACACTTGTTGCCGATGTCAAAAAGGATTCTGTTACTCTCGTGAATGGAAAAGTAAGATATGCCGACAAAGGGCAACCATTTGGGGTCGGCAACTACTATTGCGTGACGAGTTATGACATATCGGGAAACGAAAGCGGGAAAGTGAACAATACTAGATTTCCGATCTACCCTCTTCGCGCGCCCAACGAACAGTTTCCCAAAAATGTCTTTGTCGTGCCCAATCCGTTTCGCCAACACAGCGGGCTGACGGGAACAGGTGAGCGGTTCAGAATGGAATTCATTGGCATTCCGGCACGCTGCAAAATCAAAATCTATACGCTTGTGGGCGATCTTGTGCAAGAAATTGATCACGATGACGGCAGCGGGTCCGAAGCGTGGGGAAGTATCAAACGGCTGGACTATCAACTCAACAAATGGACACTCGGAGTGGCTCCCGGCATTTATTTGTACCGTGTGGAATCGCTCGTCCCGGGACATGAGGGCGAGTCGTTCATTGGCAAACTCGCGATCGTGAAGTAAGGGAGATGAATCCTATGTTTCAGGCACAGAAAATTTTCGGCGCAACGACGATCGCAGTCATCTGCTTCGCAGCAACCGTACATGCCCAGTCAGGCATCGCTCCCAATAGCATAGAGAGAGTTGGCCAGTCAGGCTGGCAATTTCTCAAGATCAGTGGCGACGCCCGACAGGCTGGAATGGCCGGCGCGTTCAGTGCCATATCGCGCGGCAATGCAAATGCTGTCTTTGGGAATCCTGCAGCACTGGCTGATGTGACAACGTACGATGTCCAACTCAATGCAATGGAATGGCTGGCGGACATTTCGCATCAATCAGTCGCCCTCGCCGCTCCCATCGGCGATGTGGGCGTTGTTGCAATAAGCCTTGCAACGCTGGACTATGGTGATATTCCGGAGACGATCAACAGCCCGATTACCGGAGGGAGCGGCACGACACCGTTGGTAACCGGAAGCGTTTTTACTGCGCGCGATATTGCCGCCGGATTTTCCTATGCGCGAAAAATAACCGACAACCTTTCCATTGGAGGAAACTTCCGGTGGATGCGGCAAACAATTGCCGAGCTCTCAATGAACAATTGGTCGTTCGATGTCGGAACGTTGTACTACACGGGCTACCGGAGCCTGCGCGTTGCCATCACCGCAAGGAACTTCGGACCGGATTCACGGTTCGGCGGCTGGAGCGAAAAATACCAAACAGAATCGGACAACGTTCGCATGCCACTCGATTTACGAGCGGGCATTGCAATGGATTTCCTAGACGAGAAAGACAGTCCTCACCTTCTGACGGTTGTTGTAGAAGGGGATCACCCGAACGACGGACTCGAAAAATTTCATGTCGGTGCAAGTTATTCCTTCGATAATATGTTCTTCATCAGAAGTGGCTACAAGTTTAACTACGACGAACAGCGCTTTACGTTTGGAGCCGGAGTCAGCTACCCTGTTGCCGGAGTGCTGAGCACCATCAATTACGCCTATGTCGATTTCGGCGCGCTCACGCAGGTGCACATGTTTTCCATTGGGTTCTCGTTCTAACTTTACCTCGTACCGTACATCAGATTCTATTTTGGAATGCGCTACGCGCGATCATGAGAAATGTCATGGGATGAACTTCAATACACCGGGGAAATCGAATTCATTATGGCAGAGACAGTTGTAGTCGTCGGCAGTTACAACACGGACCTCACAATCAAAACAAAAAAAATTCCACGTCCAGGCGAGACTGTCATTGGGGGAGTGTTTTCACGAGGCGGCGGAGGCAAGGGTGCAAACCAGGCTGTTGCGGCCGTTCGTGTTGGCGCCAGCGTGAGCCTGATTGCCAGGCTCGGCGAGGATCCGCTCGGCAAGGAAGCGCTGGCCCGATTGATCGAGGAGAACATCGATACGCAACACGTGCTTCTTGACGGGGATGTTCCGACCGGTGTTGCGTTTATCGTTGTTGATGAGCATGGTGAGAACAGCATTGTTGTTGCATCGGGTGCGAATTCCCGACTCACCCCGGCTGATATCGAACGGGCAAGCGATGTCATCGCTTCGGCAAAAGTATTACTCGTTCAACTCGAGACTCCTCTTGACGCTATCCGCGCCGCGATTGCCCTCGCACATCGCAACGGATCGCTGGTTATTCTGAATCCTGCTCCTGCTCAAGCACTCGATAGTCAGCTTCTCAACGAGATTGACATTCTCACACCCAACGCCGTGGAAACCGAAATGCTCACGGGCGTCAAGATCACCGATGCAGAAAGTCTTCGCGTTGCCTCACACAAGCTGCTCCAATTCGGCGTAGGAAAAGTCCTGATCACGCTGGGAAAGAAAGGTGTTTTTTTTGCATCGGAAGGAAAGACAGAATGGATCCCTGCCTTCAAAGTCCAGGCGGTCGATTCCACCGGTGCAGGAGATATTTTCAATGGTGCACTCGCGGCATTTCTCGCCGAAGGAATACCGGTGGAGGAGGCCGTGCGTAAAGCGTCTGCTGCTGCGGCGATTGCCGTCACGCGAATGGGGGCTCAGGTGTCCGCGCCGCGTCGTTCGGAAATCGAAGAGTTCATACAAAACCATATCCCCTCTGAGACAGAGGCAATCGGTTCGTGAAGTCACACTAACTCATCAAAACTACAGTGGAGGTATACATGAAACCTAACAGACCATCTTATGTGGCTCTTGCCATCCTGATGTTGACGAGCCAGGCTTTGTTTGGGCAGGTTGCGAGTAATATATCGCTGCTGGGCAACTTCGGGAAAGGCGAGGGTGAATCGAAAGCGGTGTTTGCCGCGGGCTCACTGGTGTTTTACGGGCTTGGCAACAAAGTGCAGATCGCGAGTTTTTCCAATCCGGCAGCCCCGGTAAAAATCGGGAGCGTTATTTTGTCGGATGTTGTTGAAGCGCTGGTACGCACCTCCATTGGCGGGAACCAATACATCGTTGCAACCGGTGGAAGCAAGATGTGGCTCATCAACGTCCAGAATCCAACAACCCCTTCGCTTGTCTCTACAGTTGATGTTGCTCCCGGGACGACATGCGAAGGCATCGCAACAAGCGGAACGTATGCGTATGTCGCGGCAGGTGGTGCTGGGTTCAAGATATACAGCATTTCCAATCCGGCAATCCCAACGCTTGCGGCATCCATTGACAGCCTTGCTTACTGCGAGAGCGTCGTGATCTCTTCACCGTATGCTTACGTTGCTGCCGGTTCGCGAAGTCACATCGTCAACATTTCAACACCAACCGCGCCGGTCTACACCGGAACAATTCTGGGGTACGGTGGCTACCATCAGTACATGAATGTCCGCTCAGGCTACGCGTATGTTTGCAACTATGACGCAGGATTGCAGG
>CAYJNF010000466.1:0-3437 GCA_964370915.1 uncultured Chitinophagales bacterium | reverse complement strand
TCGTTCGCCAGAGCGACAAATGCGCCGCCCATACCGAGCGCGCGTCCGCCGACACCAAGAGAAATGAACTCGCCCGCGTATTTTCCCACACCTGTTCCCGCCACGGAGACAGACATTGCACCAACGAGCATGAACGCGATAACAGACCAACGTAGCTTCATATGAACCTCAAGGATTTCGGTCGATGACCGCTTGGTCGTAGACCATTCGGTCGTAGACCGACTGATGGAGTTTACAGTGATTTAGTGAGAACAAGCACTGTAGCATTTTGCGGCAGGTCACTCTCCTCTTTCTTAGACTGGGAACAAATTCCGAAAATGACCCTTGAAAGTCAAGGATCGAAATCACTTTTGACACCCGACTGCACGGGAATTGACCACGAGATGGGCAATGTCGCTTAGATTCGGGCGCGACTCACAACGGCTCAGCCCCGAGTTCACGAATCAGTGCCTTCACCACCGGATGTTCCTCTTGCGGCGGCGGAATTTCGGCACGTTCACCCGAGTCCGTGTCGAGAGCAATTGATGACTTCCCATCCGCTCTCACATCAACCTCTATCCGCCCGCGGGAGTTAAACACCTTCTGAATGATATCCGAGAGGAGTTCCTTGTTTCGCGCGATTGCCGACGCGGTGAATTCATTCGCGCTCACGCGAATGATCGATCCGCTCACACTAGCAAACGAGGCTGACTCGAGAACGGTCCCAACGGCAATGCGTTGACGCCGTACTTCGGCAACGAACTCTGCCCACCGGGAAGACACTTCACCCGCGGAGAGTGTCGACGGCTTTGCACTCTCGCCATTTGGTGAGGGCTCTGGCGTCGCTTTTGTTACTTGACGATTGAAGGTTGGTCGCGTGGCAAACTTACGCGGTGTTGCCGCCGGCGCAGGCACGCTGGCCTCTGCGTCGCTCGCAGGTGCATCAGCAACAGTTCGGGTTGCAGCAGGCGCGGAGGAATACGATGATGCTACGCTACCGTCCGGGAGTTTTTTTTTCTCCGAAAGAAGTCCTTTGGACATTTCCTCGATCTTCTTGAGGACTTCCCCAACCTCGGCAGCGTTGTTCATCGTAATCAACTGCACAAGATCGGTCTCCAGCTTGAAGCGTGGCTGGGCGCTCCAACGGATGGACATTTCGGTTCCATTTACCAATTTCAAGAGGCGAAGAACACCGGCAACCGAAAACTGCGTTGCCATCTCGGCATATTTTTTCTTGTAGAAGTCGGATTCCTCGATGAAATTTGTGGAGCCGGAAGTGACGGCCGTAAGAATGTTGCGAAGGTGCTCCGTCAGTCCGCCAAGAAATTCCTTGATGTCGTATCCGCGGCTCATCACATCCTGCACAAGATCAAGTCCGCCCTTTGCATCCTTTGTTCTGATAAGATCGGTGACGCGGAAATAGAAATCCTGATCGACAATGTTGAGTGCCTGAAGAATCTGGTCCTTCGTAATCTTCTTGCCGCACAGGGCAACAATCTGGTCGAAGATGCTCTGCGAATCGCGCATCGAGCCGTCGCCCTTTTTCGCAATCAGCAGCAATGATTCGTCATCGATTTCCAGGCCTTCCTTCGCCGCAATTCCGCGGAGGTTCGACATGATATCGTCGATGGCAATGCGGCGGAAATCAAACCGCTGGCACCGCGAGATAATTGTCGCGGGCAGCTTGTGGATTTCGGTCGTCGCAAAGATGAAGAGAACATGCGACGGCGGTTCTTCCAGTGTTTTCAGAAGCGCGTTGAACGCCTCCTTCGTCAGCATGTGTACTTCATCGATGATGTACACTTTGTACTTTCCCTTTGCCGGGGCGTACCGCACCGACTCGCGCAAATTTCTGATCTCCTCCACACCGCGATTGGATGCGCCGTCGATTTCCAGCACATCAAAACTCCGGCCTTCGGTGATCTCACGGCACAGCTCGCATTCGTTATCCGGCTCGAACTCCGCCGTCGGGTTCTGGCAATTCACGAGCTTCGCAAGCAAACGGGCGGTGGTCGTCTTCCCAACGCCGCGGGGACCGGCAAACAGATATGCATGAGCAAGTCGGTGTTGCTGGATGGCGTTCTTGAGTGTCCGCGTCACATGTGACTGTGCCTCGACATCGTCAAACTTCATCGGACGATACTTGCGCGCGGTAACGATATACTCACTCATAGGTTCATTGCACTGAGAAAGATGGAAACACGTGCCGCAGGGCGTCTTCGACTTTGTTGATCGGGATAATGGTCAATCCGTCTTTCACTCTCGCCTGAATCTCGGAAAGATCTTTCACATTCTCCTGCGGAATGAGCACGGTGGTAATGCCGCTGCGCTGCGCGGCAATCAGCTTTTCGTTCAACCCGCCGATGGCGAGCACTTCACCTCGCAACGTGATTTCTCCCGTCATGGCAATGTCCGCCCGCGCCGGCTTGCCGCCAATCGCCGAGTACATCGCCATCACCATCGTGATTCCTGCCGATGGACCATCTTTGGGAATTGCGCCTTCAGGCAGATGAATGTGAATCTCTTTGTCTTTGTAGAAATCCGCCGGCAGACCAAGCGCTTCCGCTTTGGCGCGCAAGTAACTCAACGCCGCCTGCGCCGACTCCTTCATAACATCGCCGAGCTGGCCGGTCAGTGTCAGCTTCTCCTTGCCATTCATGATCGTCACATCGACATGCAGAATATCGCCGCCGACACTCGTCCACGCGAGTCCCGTCACGGACCCGACGCGATTTTCTTCTGCGCGAACGCGATTGCGGAATTTGGGAACGCCGAGATACTCCTCCACTTTCTCCGGTGTGACAACAAAGTGCCCGTTCTGCTTGTCCTTTTTGCCATTCTTCTGGTGGCCGACGACGATGTCTTTGGCAATCTTCCGGCACACAGACGCAAGCTCACGTTCCAGGTTGCGGACCCCGGCCTCGCGTGTGTATTCGGCAATCACCTTATCGACGGCATCGTCGGTGATGTTCACTTTACTTTTTGTCAGGCCATGCTCTTCAAGCTGCTTTGGAATGATGTGGCGTTTCGCGATCTCGCGCTTGTCGTGCTGCAGGTAGCCGGACAGTTCGATGATCTCCATGCGATCCTGCAATGGCAGAGGAATCTGAAAGCGCACGTTGGCCGTGGTGATGAACATGACGTGCGCCAGATCGTAGTCGATGTCGAGGTAATGATCGTTGAACGACACGTTCTGTTCAGGATCGAGCACTTCGAGCAACGCCGACGACGGATCGCCGCGAAAGTCCATGCTCATCTTATCGACTTCGTCGAGCAGAATCACGGGATTGATCACGCCGGCCCGCTTCATCGACTGAATGATCTTGCCGGGCATCGAGCCGATGTAGGTGCGCCGATGGCCGCGGATCTCTGCCTCGTCGCGAATGCCTCCAAGTGAAATGCGCACCAGCTTCCGTCCAAGTGCACGAGCGATCGACTTCGCCAGCGACGTCTTACCG
>CAYJNF010000465.1:0-3462 GCA_964370915.1 uncultured Chitinophagales bacterium | reverse complement strand
CAAGGCTATGAGAGCCAGCATCGTAAGAAACAGCATTGAGAAGTACGGGATCGCACGGGCATAATCCCCGTGAAGTGACCAATAGAGAAACTCGGCTACCCAATGATTGGGCAACACTTTCACAAATGGCGGATCGAGATAGCCCATGTACTCATTCACATTGGGCCAGAGTTTCATAACGTCTTCAACGAGCGACATCGGGTTGGTTGCTTCAAAATACAGATACACCCCGCCGGAATACACGCACAACACCATGACGAGCAGAAGCCGAAATCCAATCCGCGTACCAAGCTTGATCAGCAACATCAGCGTTGTGATTGCGAGAATGCCGGCAATCAGCATGAACGGAAGCAACACGAAAAACATCACAAAAAAATAGTAGTACCACGGCAGATCGAAAAACGATCCGTAGCCCAACAACATGGCCAACCCCAGCAGCGTGAGTGTGCTGGAGCTGTAGAAGAAATTGTCGACAAACTTGATGAGAAAGATCTTGGCGTGGGAAATCGGTAGCGACATCAAGAAATTCACTTCCTGCGATTTGTACAGAGTGGAGAAGGCGACGATCATGTTGCCGACGTTCACCGTAATAAAGAAAACGTACAACAACATCGACAGGAAACGATGAAACAAAAACAACCCGATGTGTGCTTCGGTGATGAGGTAGTTGGTTGCGAAACGCGAGATGAAGAACACGGCAACCGCAAATCCGCCGAAGATGAGCACGGAAGATGCGTTCTGCACCATCGTCTGCCAGCGTAACTCAAACACTCTCTTGAGGAAACTCTGCGCTCTTGTATTGAGAACAACGAGCAGCTCTCTCATTTCGTCAGCTCAAGGAACAACGCTTCGAGATTGCCGTTGCGCGCTGTCGCAATATCTTCGTGAATGATTCTGCCGTTCTTGATGATGGCAATGCGATCACACAGCTCTTCCACAATTTCGAGCAAATGCGTGGACATGAATACCGTGAGGCCCTCTTTCGTTTTCTGTTTCAGGGTGTCCTTCACGAGACGCGAGCTGCGCGGATCAAGTCCCACGATCGGCTCATCAATGATCAGTACTTTGGGATCGTGCAGAAGTCCGGCAGTCAACACGATGCGCTGCCGCATTCCCTGCGAATACTCTTCTGCCCGTTTGTCCATGAACGCGCCGATCTCAAAAAGGTCCCTGATCTCGTCGATTCTTTTCTTCACATCCTGATATGGCATGCCGAACAAACCGCCGACAAAGTGCAGGAACTCGCGGCCTGTGAGTTTTTCGTAGAGGTAGGGCTGATCGGGCACGTAGCCGAAACTTCGCTTTGCTTCCAGCGGTGTCCAATGCACATCAAAGCCATTGACAAAACAATGCCCTGCCGTCGGCTCGTACAGTCCGGTGAGCATTTTTATTGTCGTCGTTTTCCCCGCGCCGTTGGGGCCGAGAAAGCCGAAGAACTCGCCCGCTTCGATGTTCAGGCTGAGATTATCGACAGCGGTAAATGAGCCGAACTTCTTCGTGACGTTTTGTATCTCGATCATCGACATGATGGTATCAGCGCAAATCGTTCAAGACTCTGGGAACGGCAGAGATAAGCTTTTCGAGAACACCGATCGCATACGTGTTGTAACGAAACATGTCTCGAAAAAGCTCTCTCGTATCGTTATCGGCAGTTTCTACAATCTTCATCAGGTCCGCGTATGACGATGTTGAAAAATCATGCCGCTGAAGCGCACTGCGAGAAATAACACGCCCGACGAACTGTGTGAGGAACAAGGACTGCGCCATCATCCTGTCATGCCGGTCTGCCGTCATTACTTTCGGAACAAGGCCCTCGTCTTTGAGGACGGCGGTCACCTTGTTGAGCAAACTCCCTGGTATCCGCACCGGGCACAGCGCAACCCGGTGGCCTTTCAGCAAACGGTCGGCGCTGTCGGGACCAAACAGCGGGTGTGTTCCGAGAATATGAACATCCGATGGTAGCAATTCTTTCATCCAACGCGCGGGCTGCACTTTTACAGAGCAGACATCGATGACGATTGTTGATGGTCGAAGAGAGGAACGGATTGAAAGGAGGGATTTCCGCAGCGAACTGATGGGAACAGCGAGAACGACAATCGGCTGGCTCGCGACTTCTTCCCGAGAGCCGCGTCGGATTCGCTTTGATGGAAAGCGAATGCGCTTGAGCTGACGATCAAAGACAACGACGCGGGCATGTTTCGCAATGTACCGCGCGGCAAGTTTGCCAAATCGCCCATAGCCTATCAGTCCGATGGTTATCGTAGCAAACCCTCGTTCATTCTCCGCTGCGTCGCTTTCGCCAGATCAAAGATTGCCGTACAGATCTGACGAGTAAAATCCGCATCGACGCCCAGCTCTTGCGCGATCATGAGTTGTCTGTGCAGAATTTCTTCTTCACGTTTCGGATCGTAGATTTTCTTGCCTTGCTTCTTTTTCAAACGTCCGACTTGCTCCACAAGATTCTGGCGTTCGGCAACGAGCAACAGCAGATTCTGATCCACAAGATCAATCACATCGCGCACCGCCTTGAGGCTCGTCTTCGTCTTCAACACTTCTTGACGTGTGAGATGATCAAGCAGTGTCAGCGCCACCATCGACTCGGCAACAGGTACAACACGCGGACAAATGCACGGGTCGTGTCGACCTTCTACCGAGATTGTTGCGGCCTTGCCTGTTGTCGTTACGGTTTCCTGCTTCTTCACAATCGACGAAGGCGGCTTCACGGCAATACGAACAACAATGTCTTCGCCATTAGAAATTCCGCCAGCGATCCCCCCGGCGTTGTTCGATCTGGTGCGGACACGGTTTGATTTCTTGTCGAAGTACATCGGATCGTTGTTTTCGCTCCCCTTCAGACGCGCCGCGGCAAACCCGTTACCGACTTCGAATCCTTTGATTGCACCAATCGACATGAGTGCCTTTGCCAGATCGGCTTCGAGTTTGTCGAATACCGGCTCGCCGAGACCAACGGGGGGATTCTTCACCAGGACTTCGACTATTCCGCCAACCGAGTCTCCCTCTTTCTTCGCCCGGAGAACTCGCTTTTCCATCTTTCTTGCTGTATCGGCGTCGGGAGCCCGTAGCGAGTTTTTCTCGATTTCATCAAGATCAATTGTTGTAGCTTTTACGCCACCCACTTCGAGAGTGTACGCGAAAATCTCGACACCGCGTTTAGCGAGCCATGCTTTCGCTACTGCGCCAGCAGCTACACGTGATGCGGTTTCGCGACCCGATGAACGTCCGCCGCCGCGATAGTCGCTTATGCCGTACTTTGCGAGATACGTGTAGCCGGCATGACCGGGACGGAACATGTCTTTGATTTTGTCATACGCCTTTGATTGCTGATCCTTGTTCCAGATGATCATGCAAATCGGCGTCCCTGTCGTCCTTCCTTCAAAGACTCCGCTGAGTAGTTCCACTTGATCGGCTTCTTTCCGCGCGGTGGTCACTTTACTCTGACCC
>CAYJNF010000464.1:0-3504 GCA_964370915.1 uncultured Chitinophagales bacterium | reverse complement strand
ATGTACGACCCAAAGACGGGACGATGTTTTGATGGATTGACGGATTCAACAACGGTGAACAAGAACTCCGGCGCGGAATCCACCATCGAAGCGTTGCACTCGATGATTGAACTGGAACGATATCCACTTGCGATGAAGTACCTGGACTATCGCAGAACAAGGGACGGCGAAACACCCGAGTATGTTTACGGCGTGTTCGTCCCAAGGACTTCTTACGGAGAGAATCCAACCGGCAGTCAGATGACGCTCGCATTGGATTTGAAAAGGGCGAAGCTGATGGTGCTTGAAAGCCAGAACAGCAAAGTCTTTTTGGAGAGGCTGCAACCAAAACGTTGAAACGGTTGCAGGGATTCTTTTGGGAGTATCGGGAACTCCAGAAAAGAACAGAAACGGCCTCAAGATTTCTCCTGAAGCCGTCGGACCGACGTTACTCACGTCGGTGCTGTTGAACTTCACCGTGAATATACAACATGATCGAACAAAAACAAACGGCAGTGGAAATGAGCTTGAAGATTGTTGGAGAGAGTGCATGTTAGATCGAATAGCTGTTGCGCTTGTACTAGCCGTGTGTCTCGTTGCTACCGCGTCAGCGCAGCAAATCACCATCAACCGCATCGAGCAGATGCCGAATGCGCCGTCGCCCTACCTCATGCGCGACTGGAGAGCCGTGGCGCGTGGGTATGATTCGCTGGTGTTCGACTTCACCCGTACGGGAACATATTTGCCGCTGGGACGCATTGTTACGAACACGGTGAACTATCCCAACCACAACAGTTTTGGTTTGCATTCATATGTTGGCACGAATTCGCCGAATGGTCGCGAGGCAATCAACTGTCTGCCGGCGGTTATCGGTGCGACACTCGCCGGCATCGACAAAAGCAACCAGAACGGGCGCAACTACGCGTTGATGGCGGAAGAGTGGTTCAACCGTCGCCCATCGCAAAATGTGTACAACAACGGACCTGTTGATGATTCGGGAGATGATTTTTGGTACGAGACGATGCCGAATGTTTTCTTCTATCAACTCAATTATCTCTACCCGAACACAGGCAACTTCAATCTTCAATTCACAACTGTTGCCGACCGATGGCTGGAAGCCCTGCGCGCGATGGGTGGAAGTACAACGCCGTGGCACAAATCGAATGTCGATCATCGTGGTTGGTATCTGCAAACCATGACGCCGTACGATGCAGGTGTGCACGAGCCGGAAGCGGCGGGCGCGCTTGCATGGCTGCTGTACAACGCGTATCTGCGAACCGACAGTGCGAAGTATCGCATTGGTGCGGAGTGGGCGATGGAGTTTTTGGACGAGTACGGTTCGAATCCGTCGTATGAACTTCAGCTTGTGTACGGAACATATCTTGCTGCGCGGATGAATGCAGAACTTGGCACAACCTACAACGTTGAGCGAATGGTGAATTGGTGCTTCGATGTCGGTCCCCTGCGCTCGTGGGGGGCGATTGTCGGGACATGGGGCGGCCGCGACGTCAGCGGTCTCATCGGCGAGGTGAATGGAACGAATGACTACGCGTTCGCGATGAACACGTTTGAGCAGGCCGGCGCACTCGTTCCGATAGTGCGTTACGATGACCGGTTTGCACGCGCAATCGGAAAATGGATGCTGAACGCGGCGAATGCTGCCCGCTTGTTTTATCCAAATTATCTTCCCGACAGTCTTCAGGACAGCGAACAGTGGGCGCATCAGTACGACCCGAACTCCGCGATTGCATACGAAGCTCTCCGTCAATCACACAACGGTGTAGGTCCATTTGCGACGGGTGATGCCATCGCCGGCAGCTGGGCGCAAACCAATCTCGGACTCTATGGCTCCTCGCATACCGGCATCTTCGCGGGAGTAATCGATACGACCAACGTGTCGATGATACTGCGGCTTGACGTGCTCAAGACGGATTACTATCATGCTTCCGCGTATCCAACATTTCTCTACTTCAATCCGTGCGCTCAACAGAAAACAGTCGCGCTTGATGTCGGAAGCGGGAGTCACGACTTGTACGACGCGGTGTCCAATTCCTTTCTCGCATCGAACGTCAGCGGCACAGCCGCGTTCAACATTCCTGCAAACTCTGCCGTGCTCGTCACGATAACGCCATCGGGGGGGACAATCACGTACGCACTCGACCGCATGCTCATCAATGGCGTTGTAGTTGATTATTGGTCGGGACAGAGTGTTTCAAACTATCCACCTCGAATCAAAAGCCTCACGCCCGAGGCATCGATGATTCTGCTCAACGGCAGCACGCAACTCTTCTGCACAGCGGTCGACCGCGACGCCGATGGGTTGAATTATGCATGGCAAGCCAGTCAAGGAGTGATTACCGGAAGCGGCTCGAACGTTGTCTGGACTGCGCCAAATGTTCAAGGGAACTGTGCAATCACTTGTGTTGTGGATGACGGACGGGGCGGACGGGATACGGCGGGAACGACCATTCAAGCCGTTGTCAGCATCAATCATGCCCCGACAATCAGCCGCGTATCCGCTCGTCCAAGGAAAATCAATCTCAACTCAAACAGTCAGGTTGCGTGTGCAGCAAGCGACCCTGACGGCGATTCGTTGACGTACAGCTGGAGTTCAAACGCCGGGGTCTTTGCCGGAAGCGATTCGAGTGTTACATGGACTTCACCATCGGTTGCCGGCAACTACGTTCTCTATGTTAACGTGAGCGATGGACGAGGCGGATTGACAAGAGACAGCATTCGCGTTGAAGTGCGGGATTTCTCTCTGACCCAGACGGGCGAGCTTGTTGCGTATTATCCGTTTGATGGTAACGCAAACGATGCAAGCGGTCACGGCAACAACGGAACGGTTCACGGCGCGACGCTTGTTGCTGACCATCGCGGCATCCCCAACCGTGCATACGAGTTTGACGGCAGCACGAACTACATCGATGTGCCGAACAGTACGAGCCTGAACTTCCAGCAATCAACGACCATCAACTTCTGGATGAGGATTGGCGCGTTCTATGAACGCGAGCAGTATCCGATTTCTCATGGCAACTGGGAAAACCGGCTGAAGGTTTCCATCTCGAACCGACGTGCGCGCTGGACGGTGAAGACGACGCTTGGCACAAAGGACGTTGATTCCGAAACGGAGTTGGTGACGAACACGTGGTACAACATCACGGCTCTTTACAGCGGCTCGGACTTTGAGATGTATCTCAATGGAGAGCTTGATGGATTCACGTCGTGGTCGGGAACGATTCTGCCGACAACGATTGCGCTCACGATTGGGCAGGTGCTTCCCGGCAATCAATCGTACAATTTCAATGGCGTACTCGATGACATACGCATGTACAATTACGCGTTGTCTGTTGATTCCATTCAGTCGCTTGCCGGGGGAACGACGGCGGTTGATGAGGACGAGAAGAGGTTGTTGCCGACACAGTTTGTGTTGGAACAGAATTTCCCGAATCCGTTCAATCCGACAACAACAATTCGATTCTCGGTTCCGACAAATGTAGGGACAGGGCATGCCCTGTCCCTACG
>CAYJNF010000463.1:0-3512 GCA_964370915.1 uncultured Chitinophagales bacterium | reverse complement strand
TGCTGTCGTGCTCGGCGATGCCGGGGGCCGGATTCTTTCGCGAAAACAGTTTGCTACAATTCCTACGAGGGGATTTGAGGTATTGTTTGATGAGATCAGTAGTGCAATTCGCTCAACAATTGAATCGGCTGACGGGCCGGTTTCCGCACTGAGCGTCTCCATTGGCGGTCCGCTTGATGTGCTGAACGGTATCATCAAATCACCCCCAAATTTGCCGGGGTGGGATAGCATCCCTCTGAAAGAAATGTTGGCGGAAAAATTTCGTCTTCCGGTGTACATCGAACACGATGGCAATGCCGGTGCTCTTGCGGAATTCTATTTCGGGGTTGGTAAGGGATTCCGAAACATCGTCTTCATCACGATGGGAACAGGATTCGGTGCAGGGCTTATTCTTGATGGACGACTGTATCGCGGGACGAGCGACGTTGCTGGAGAGATTGGTCATATCCGTATTGCGGAGACGGGTCCATTCTGCTATGGAAAGTCCGGCTCTCTTGAAGGATACGCGAGCGGGAACGGCATTGCAAAGCTTGCACAGTCCATGCACCCTGAACTCTGGAGCGATCAGGCTCCCGTGGTTGAATTGTATGAAGCGTACAGGGCAGGCTCGGTCGAAGCAAAAATGGTGTTCGAGAAAGCATCGATGTATCTCGGGCGAGGACTTGCAATTGTGGTCGACATGTTGAATCCACAACGCGTGATTCTTGGCGGACTCGGGATGAGATTGCAGGACGCACTGCTAGAACCCGCGCTCAGAGTCTATGCTGAAGAAGTGTTGCCGGAAGCGTGTGCTGTGTGTGAGATTGTTCCGGCCGCGCTCGGTGAGTCCATTGGGGATTACGCTGCGCTCTGTGCGGCATATGATCAGGGCGGGTTGCTCGAAAGAGCCAATCAGGTATCCGAAAGAGTTTGAACATGAACCGTGATTTGATTTGCCATATACCTTTGAATTCTCCTCATCCGAATGCATCCGAATTCATCGACATTCTCATGGGCAGATCGGGCGCGGGTCGGGTTCCAATGGTGGAGTACATTGTCGATGATGTTGTTATGCGTCCGATCGTTACCGATGTATTTGGCCGCGAGTGGGTTGAGTACGGAACCCAACGAGATGAGCAGAAGGCGTATCTCGACAATTTTATTGAGTTCTGGTACAGGATGGGATATGACTTTGTGAGATTTGAACAGAGTCTCCCCTTGCCCGAGCATAAGCTGGTAACCGGGGACACGGCGCCCGCTTCGAACAAAGAGCGCGCCTGGGCTGACGAGCATCAGGGAGCAATCTCGTCGTGGGAGGATTTTGAGCGCTACCCCTGGCCGAAAGTTGAGGAGTTTGATTTCTTTCCGTTTGAATATTTGAACGATCATTTGCCAGAAGGTATGGGCTTGATTTCATGCCACGGCGGAGGAGTGTTTGAACATCTTTCCTGGATCATGTCGTTCGAAGGTTTGTGCACGCTACTCTATGAAGACACGGATCTTGTCAGGGCTACTGCCGACCGGCTGGGAGAGCTGATGACCGGCTTCTACCGGCATATTGTTGATCTGGATAATTTGACTGCGGTCTTTCCGGGTGACGACATGGGCTACAGTTCCGCGACGCTCGTTTCGCCCAACGATCTCCGTAAGTACATCCTGCCGTGGCACAAGAAGTTTGCAGCGATCGCTCACGAAAAGAAACTACCGTACTTTCTCCATTCCTGCGGGAACGTCATCGCAATCATGGATGATCTCATGAACGAGGTGGGAATTGATGGGAAACATTCGTTCGAGGACAAGATCATTCCCGTTCAAGAGTTCCAGTCCCGGTATGAACATCGCCTCGCCATACTCGGCGGGCTCGACCTCAATATCCTTTCCGGGTCTTCGCCGGCTGAAGTACGAGCGCATACGCGCTACCTTGTTGAGACGTGTGGTGCGCGGGGTCGCTATGCAGTAGGCTCCGGCAACTCAGTCCCGAGTTACGTTCCTGTCGAAAATTATCTTGCGATGATCGATGAGGCGCACGCAGCGAATGCGATGTTCCAGAGCCGCCCAGAGCAGAGGCCATAGATGAAGAGAATTGCTATCCTGACATTGTTGGTATTGTTCACGCAGTGTATCTCTTTGTCGCAGAAGGCGCTGTATCTCGCGGAGATAAAGAAAGCGACAGACAAGGCATGGTCAAACAATCAGCGTATTGTTAAGGAATGGAAGAAGACGAGCAAGCCGAGCGTGTTGTGGGGATACGATGCGCCCGCGCATCCGGTATACCTGGCGAGCACGCTGGCCTTCCTGTTTGAGCAAACCGGCGAGAGGGCCTATGCGGAAAAGGCCGCGAAGCTCCTTGCTTCATACGGTGATCTGCGCGAAGTTCTGCCGAAGGATTATGCAAAGTCACGCGCCGAGTATGTTGATGGCGTGCCGTCGCTTTCCAATTTTTTCTTCTTTCCTCCCTACGTTCGGGCCTACCTGAGAATCCGGAATAGCGGCGTCATGGATGCAGTGATGAAGGCAAAGATTGAGAAAGAGATTGTGGGGAGCGTTGATTTCATCTTCCACTTTCCTGAATGGGGAACACATAACCGGGCGATGCTCAGAGCGGAGGCGCTCGCCTATGCCTGTCTTGCTTTTCCGGATCATCCTCACGCAGTGAAGTGGAGAAAGATGGCCGAAGCGATTGCTGCCGACAACATGAACAATTGGGAAATCGAAGACGCGTCGCTGTACAACCCGATCTGGTTGCTCGCACTGTTTTCGTACGCCGAGGCTTTCAACAGGCCGGACGTGGTTACTTCTCCTATGATTCACTACTATCTCGACTTCTACGCAAAACTGATCGCGCCCAGCGGGACCATCCCCGATTATGGGGACGCAGCCTGGAACACGGCTTCCGGAGCGTTGCGGTTCGTTGCGATTTTTGAAAAGGGGGCCGCCGTGTACAAGGACCCGGTCATGAAATGGGCCGCGCAGTCGATTCTTCGCACCGTCACGAGCCGGGCGGACACGGTGGGAGTCGGCGAATCTTATTCGCTTACCGATGCGTTTAGATGGGCGGACGAATCAATAAGTCCTGTTACCCCAAAAACGTTGAGCCAGGATGTTCTTGATGATGTGATCGGAAAGAAGATTGTCTTTCGCAACGGGTGGGCGGACTCCAGCACCTATCTTCTGCTCAACTATTGCGATGAAGGACGCTGGGGATTCCCCTACAAGGAATACTTGCGCAACACCATTACTGTCGAGCACGAGAAGATGACGCACGGCCATTCCGATGAAAACAGCATTGTGTTACTGATGAACAAAGGATCTGTGCTTCTGCACGATGCGGGATATCGCGACTCGTTACCGAGTGGCAAGTTCGGCTCGTGGCGTGCTGATTACTTTCACAATCGCACTGTGGTACGTAAAGACAAACGGGATCCGCATCAGGGGGTGCTGGACTTCGTGCGCAACTACGGCGCCCACCGTCCCGTCGAAACCCAGCGGATTGATTTTCTCTCGCTGAAGGATGTCGATATGAGTCGCACGCG
>CAYJNF010000462.1:0-3546 GCA_964370915.1 uncultured Chitinophagales bacterium | reverse complement strand
CGTCTGCGGCTCGGCAAATCGGGCGATGACGCCGTTGATACGCTTTGCGATGCTCACGGTGTATGTTCCCGGCATTGCGAGCCGTCCCATCTCACCTTCATCAAACGCATCATCAGAAGGCGCGGCTGCAGTTGTCGGGGTTGTGGCGGCGTAGCGCAAATCCCATGTCACGCGGTTCATGCCTTTTGCGTTGCTGCCATTGAGTCTGCGGACAACATTGCCCGCCTGGTCTGCAATGGTGATAATAACCGCCGGCTCTTCTTCCGCGTCCTCTGCGCGCAGATCATCCCATGAGGGAATTCTCGGGCTCTCACCCTTTTTGATGATTTCCTTTTCTTCCTCCTGACGCATTTTCTTCCTCGTCTTGTACGCATCCTTCAGATAGTACGTTACTGTCGCGCCGAATGGTGGATTCTCGGCCGCATAGTAGGACTCTCCCATGAAGCCCTTCCCGCGCAATCCGAGCGGGCGCGATTGAATGTACATCCACGCCTCCGGCGTCGGAAAGAGCATCGCTTCCTTGTCAAGGTCTTGCGTTGAAAGTGTGCGCAGCGGCGTGTAATCGTCGAGCACACTGAATCAGCGTCCGAACGTCGCCAGCACAAGATCATTCTCGCGCTTCTGGATGGCGATGTCTTTCACGGCAATGGTCGGCAAGCCTCCTTTCAACTGTACCCATTTTCCTCCCCCATCAATCGTAAAGAACACTCCGAATTCTGTGCTGGCAAAGAGCAGCTTCGGGTTCACGTGATCTTCTGCAAAAGAGTAGACAACACCATTCGCCGGCAGGTTACCTTTGATCGATGTCCAACTTTTCCCGGCATCGACACTCTTTAGGAGGTATGGATTGAAATCCGCGTTTTTGTGATTGTCAAATGCCGCGAACACTGTGTTTGCATCATGTTGGGAGGCCTTGATACAACTGACGTAGGACATCTCGGGAACGCCCGGGAATTTGTCGTTTTTCCGCCATGAGCTGCCGCCATTCTCCGTGACTTGAATGAGGCCGTCATCCGTACCGGCGTAGAGTACGCCTTCTTTCTTGGGCGACTCGGCGAGTGAAACGATATTTCCAAAGAGTGACGTCGATGCATTCTTGGCAACCGCGTCGATGCTCCACATTTTGTCCATGACCTGGAGTTTGTTTCGATCAAGCTGCCGGGTCAGATCGCTGCTGATCGGAGTCCACGAATCTCCGCGGTCTTCGCTGCGGAACAACTTGTTGGCCGCGAAGTACAGCCGCGAGCTTTTATGCGGACTGATGATGAGCGGTGAATCCCAATTCCAGCGGAGCGCGGGTTCGCCCTTTCCCTCTTTCGGCTGAATGCCGATTTGCTCCCCCGTCTTCCGATCGTAGCGCACCAGCACGCCGTATTGCGACTCCGAGTACACCACATTGGGATTCTCGGGATCGACCGCGCTGAAGAACCCATCGCCGCCGGTTGTCACGAACCAATCGGAATTGGGAATGCCCGAAGCACTGGTCGTTTGCGATGGACCGCCCATCGAAAAATTGTCCTGCGTCCCGCCATACACGAAGTAGAATGGTTGCGAGTTGTCGACGGCAACGCGATAGAACTGGATGATCGGGAGATTTGGTTTGTAGTTCCATGTTGCAGCGCGATCGAAGCTCTCGTACAATCCGCCGTCGCAGCCCACGAGATAGTGGTTCGTGTTGTCGGGATCGATCCAGATGGCATGGTTATCGACATGCTTGTTTTTTTCGCCGAGGTTCTCAAACGTTTTGCCGCCGTCATTCGTAACTTTCAGATAGACATCCATCGAGTACACGCGATTGATGTCCTTCGGATCGCAGACAATCTCGCTGTAGTATTGCGCGCTGCCGTTTGCGTAATCGCTCCGCTTTTCCCACGACGCGCCACGATCCAACGACCGATAGAAACCACCTTTCCTGTTCGGCAGTTCCACAATTGCAAACAGCACGTCCGGGTTCACCGGAGAAATGGCAAGGCCAATGCGTCCCACATCGCCGGTGGGCAAACCGGTGGTCAGCTTGTTCCAAGTCTTTCCCGCATCAATGGATTTGTAGATTGCCGACTCCGGTCCCCCGTCGATCAGCGTAAAGACATGACGCCGGCGCTGATACGACGCGGCGAATAGTACGTCGGGGTTACGCGGATCTATGACGATGTCTGTCACGCCCGTATGTTTGCTGATGTAGAGAACGGAATCCCACGTTGCGCCCCCGTCAGTCGACTTGAAGACACCGCGGTCACCGCCCGAGCCCCAGAGAGGACCTTGCGCAGCGACGAAAATTGTTCTGGAATCGTGAGGGTCGACGATGATCTTGCCGATGTGTTCGGACTTTTTCAGCCCCATGTTCTTCCAACTCTTGCCGCCATCCTCCGACCGATAGATCCCATCCCCGTAGGCGACACTGCGTTGACTATTGTTCTCACCCGAACCGATCCACACAACAAAAGGATTGTTCGGGTCAAGTGTCACACACCCGATGGAGTACGAGCCTTCTCCATCAAAGATTGGCTCGAAGGTAGTCCCGGCATTCGTCGTTTTCCACACACCCCCCGATGCAACGGCAATGTACCATTCACTTTTGTTGTTTGGATTGATTGCGAGATCGCTGATGCGACCGGATGTCAAGGCAGGACCAAGCGAGCGGAATTTCAATCCTTCAAACGAAGAGGACGACATCGGATCTTTGTCTTTTCCGTCGTCTGCTTTTTTCTTTTGAGAGAAGCTAAGAGCGGGAAGGCATAGTGCCACAATGATGACAATGCGAATGAGAACCATACTTCATCTCCGATGTGTTGTTGTCGTTTGAAGAGTGCGGGTTAGTGTTCCGCTTTCCATTCGATGCGAAGAATCGAATAGAGGAATTGATCAACCGTCTTTCCGTTTTTCACCACGGCTTGCCGCATCACACCCTCGCGGGTGAAGCCGGCCTTTTCCAGCACGCGTGCTGAAGCGGCATTATAGGCAAATACTCCCGCAAAGATGCGGTTGAAATCGGAATGTGTAAAGGCATGACCGACAATGGCCTTGACGGCAGCGGTCGCAATCCCCTTTCCCCAGAATGGCTCGCCCAACCAGTAGCCCAACTCTGCCGACTGTCTGTTCACATCCTGTTGCGGATGGACGCCAATCCCGCCTATGACTTCCTCTGAGGAGGCAATCGCCCACGTTTGTTCCGGGTCCTGCTGTCGAACAACCTTCAACCAGTTCTTGGCATCTTGCAGGGAGTACGGGTGAGGAAAAAGATCGCGAAGGTTTATCCAGACATAGTAGTTGTCGGCATACTTCGCGATCGAGTCAGCATCGTCAGGGGAGAAACTGCGCACGCACCAATCGTCAAAAAGCGGCAGCTTCAATGCTTCTCACCACCTCCACGTCGCGGGCGTCCGGGACCGCTGCGACGCGCACCCGGGCCGGATCTGCGACGATTGTCATATTGTTTTCTCGGTTCGAGACGGATCTTCTGTGCGTCGGCGTCGGGAGGAGGAAGTTCTTTCAGCCATTCATCCGGCGGATAGATGGATTGGAGTTTTCGTCCGATGAATTCTTCGA
>CAYJNF010000461.1:0-3572 GCA_964370915.1 uncultured Chitinophagales bacterium | reverse complement strand
CGAATGCACTGAGTGCAAACGCCGCAACTACACGACCACGAAGAACAAGAAGAAGCAGACGGGACGGGTCGAGTACAAGAAGTATTGCCGCTGGTGCAGCAAGCATACCACGCATAAAGAGACGCGTTAGGCGCATCCGGTTCCTGGAGGCTGGCGTGCTGCGCCCCTCCATGCCACACGTCAGTAGCTCAATTGGCTAGAGCAGCGGTCTCCAAAACCGCAGGTTGGGGGTTCAAGTCCCTCCTCACGTGCAATCTCACACTGTCAGTAACGGTCCATCAGAATTGCCATTGAGGCATCGAAGGTATGAAAGAAAAGATCATCGCGTTTTTTGAAGACGTCGTTAAGGAAATGAAGAAGGTCACGTGGCCCAAGAAGGACGATCTTCGCGACTCTACGGTTATCGTCCTTGTTGTGTGTCTGGTGATTGCAGCGTTTGTGTACATCATCGACCAGGGCTTGAGTTTCGCCTTGAAGTTCATCTTATCATAGGGTGAGTTCGTTGGACAAAAAATGGTACGTGGTCCGCACTTACTCGGGCCATGAAAACAAAGTGAAGGCATACATCGAAAACGAGATTGCTCAGGCAGGACTGAGCGAACGCGTCGGGGCGGTGATAGTTCCATCCGAGAAAGTATTCGAAGTAAAGGATGGCAAGAAAAAGAGCAAGACCCGAACGTTCTTTCCCGGCTACATTCTTGTGGAGGCCGTGCTCGATACGCAGACGACGCATATCATCCTGAACACGCCTTCGGTGATTAGCTTTGTTGGTCCGAAGAATACTCCCGCCCCGTTGCAGCCGGGTGAAGTCCGCCGTCTCATCGGAAAGATGGAATCGCGAAAGGACATTGAAGTCGTAGAAGTTCCGTTCAAAGCGGGCGATGCGGTGAAAGTGACAGATGGTCCGTTCAACAACTTCAGCGGCTTCGTGCAGGAAGTGAGCGAGGAGAAGATGAAACTGAAAGTGATGGTCTCCATTTTTGGCCGCAAGACGCCGGTCGAATTGGATTTCAGTCAGGTTGAAGCTGAGAAGTAATATTCAATTTTAGATTAGGAAAGAATTCGTCATGAAAAAAATTACTGGCTTTGTGAAACTGCAGATCCCCGCCGGGCAGGCAAACCCTGCACCGCCTGTTGGCCCCGCCCTCGGTCAAAAGGGTGTCAACATTATGGAGTTCTGCAAGCAGTTCAATGCGCGCACACAAGCCCAGGCCGGACTGATTATTCCGGTTGTGATTACCGTGTTTTCCGACAAGTCATTCACCTTTGTCACAAAAACTCCGCCGGCAGCAGTGTTGCTCGTGAAGGCGGCGAAGATCGAAAAGGGGTCTGCCGAACCAAACCGGACGAAAGTGGGCAAAGTGACAAGCGCCCAGGTTCGTGAGATTGCAGAAATGAAAATGCCCGACCTCAACGCGGCAACGATCGAAACCGCGATGAGCATGGTGGCAGGGACGGCACGAAGCATGGGAATTCTTGTTGAGGGATAACATTATTTCGGATTGCGGTTGCACAAACAATCCAAATCTGTACCGTACATAAAACGTGGGAGTCTCGACGCGTCGGGACGTCTGAACCACAAGGAGACACACAAATGAAAATGAGCAAGAGATTCAAGGCCGCATCTGCAAAGGTTGATGCAACAAAGCAGCTCACAATCGATGATGCGATCGCAAAAGTGAAGGAAACGGCATCGGCAAAGTTTGTCGAGTCCGTTGATATCGCGGTTCGCCTCGGCGTCGATCCAAAGAAAGCCGATCAGGCAATTCGAGGTACCGTGGCGTTGCCACACGGCATCGGACGTGAAGTCCGCGTTCTCGTCCTCGCAAAAAGCCCGAAGGATGAAGAAGCAAAGGCAGCAGGTGCCGATCATGCCGGTCTCGCCGACTACATCCAGAAAATTCAGGGCGGCTGGGCTGACATTGATGTCATCATCGCCACGCCCGACGTGATGGGCGAAGTGGGAAAGCTCGGCAAGGTGCTCGGTCCCCGCGGACTTATGCCGAATCCGAAAAGTGGAACCGTGACGATGGACGTTGCCAAAGCCGTGAAAGAAGTAAAAGCCGGTAAGATCGAGTTCCGCGTGGACAAAGCCGGAATCGTTCATGCGTCAGTCGGCAAAGCAAATTTTGAATCAAAGCAGCTGTCAGATAACATTCATGCGTTTTTGAATACGATCGTTCGTCTCAAGCCAGCCACTGCGAAGGGGACATACGTGAAGTCGATTGCCCTCTCCAGCACCATGGGACCGGGAGTGAAAATCGACCGTAATCAGCTCGCTGCGCACTAAGAGTTTACGCACTCAACATACATTCAGTTTTGTCCTTTGCCATGCAAGCATGCTTGACATGGGCTTCTCTCTGGACTCAACACAAACACCTCGCAAGCTGATGAAGCGTGCAGAGGGAGGATAGATGAACAAATCAGAAAAACAACAAGTCATTACCGAAGTCGCCGAAACCGTTTCGCGCTCGAGCGCGATGTACTTCACGGACTTCTCGGGCCTGACGGTGGAGCAAGCGACGGATTTACGTCGCGAGCTGCGCAAGGCAGGCGTTGAGTATCGGGTTGTGAAGAACACGCTCATCAAGAAGGCGCTGGAACAGGTTACCGGATACGACAAGGTGTACGACAAGCTCGTTGGTCCGACCGGTGTAGCATTCGCCTTCGACGACGCGGTTGTTCCTGCAAAAGTGATCGACAAATTCATTGAGAAGCATCATAAGCTCTCATTGAAAGCAGCGGTACTCGAGAAGCAGGTCTACGACGGCGCGAAGTTGAAGGAAATCGCGAAGCTGCCATCCAAGAAGGAACTGATGGCAAGTATTCTCGGCAGTATTCAGTCGCCTCTTGCCGGTGTACCAACGGTGATCAACGCAGTGATGCGTGAACTTGTCAGCGTTATCGACGAAGTCGGAAAGAAAAAGGCCGCTTAAGCGGTCCGGGAACAGAGAATTGTTATTAATCATTAGGAGAATCAATGGCAGCAATTGCAGAAATCGTAGAACAGATTGAGAAGCTTACTCTTCTTGAAGCAGTTGAACTGAAGAAAGCTCTCGAAGAGAAGTTTGGCGTCACCGCGGCAGCCCCCATGATGATGGGCGGCATGATGGCCGGTGCGGCAGCAGCAGCGCCGGTTGTTGAAGAGAAGACGGAGTTCAACGTTGTGTTGAAGGAAGCCGGTGCGCAGAAGATCAACGTGATCAAGGTTGTTCGTGCCGCGACAGGCCTGGGCTTGAAAGAAGCCAAGGATCTGGTCGACGGTTCACCGAAAACAGTGAAGGAAAGTCTGCCAAAAGCAGATGCGGAAAAGCTGAAAAAGGAGCTCGAGGAAGCAGGAGCGAAAGTCGAATTGGCTTAAGCTCTGTGTATTGCCGTTCGCGTCCCGGCAAAGGCCGGGACGTGAACTTGTTCTTTCAAGCATCTGCGAGTTTGATGGACAAACTTGTGGAATTCTCCGCCCGTGGGGCGGAACCTTTTTTCAACCAAGAGTGGTTTCGGCGTGAACAAATGTGAAAGTCATAGTCTAGCCGATAATGAGGAGTTCAACCGAGCTTCCTATTATCGGCTTG
>CAYJNF010000460.1:2822-3583 GCA_964370915.1 uncultured Chitinophagales bacterium | reverse complement strand
CCTGAAACCATTGTCATGGAAGAGACCGAACGCACCGAGAGCCGTCACCGACTTCCGTTCTCGCAGCATCACGCGTTCATCATCGGCATCGCCGAGTATGAGAAGGTCTCGCCGCTGCAAACGGCGGTGAATGATGCGCGCCGATTGGCAGAAGTGTTGACCATGCAACAACACTTCACGGTTCATCCGCCGCTGTTGAATGCGAAGGGAGACGAGATTCGAACTCTTCTGCAGCAAACATTGCAGAGCGTGGGAAAGGACGACCGCGTTGTGTTCTATTTTGCCGGCCATGGCATTGCCGCCGATGGCGATGATGGTCCAGCCGGATACATCGTTCCGGCAGATGCCGATCCGACAAATGTGAAGACATTCATTCCGATGGAAGATCTGCACAAAACGCTGGACGAGCTTCCCTGCCGGCATGTGTTGCTGATTCTGGATTGTTGCTTCTCCGGCGCGTTCAAATGGTCGAGCCAGTTCCGCGCCATCGGCACATTGATGCCCAAGAGAATTTACAAGGAACGCTTTGACCGCTTTGTCATGGATCCGGCCTGGCAAGTGATTACGTCTGCGGCGTACGACCAAAAGGCGCTGGATGTGTTGCAGGGGAAAGCAACCGGCGATCGCGGGATAAAGAAATCGGACAACAGCACGCCTCATTCGCCCTTTGCGCTGGCGTTGTTCGAAGGACTTGCCGGCGCCGCCGATGCAAAAGTTGAGCAGGAAGGCGATGGCGTGATTACGGCGACGGAACTCTACTC
>CAYJNF010000460.1:0-2812 GCA_964370915.1 uncultured Chitinophagales bacterium | reverse complement strand
TCGAGCCTGCGACAATCGAGGAAAGCCAGAAGCTGCGTCAGACACCGGGGTTCTTTCCGTTGCGCAAGCACGACAAAGGCGAATTCATTTTTCTGCATCCGCGTCATCGACTGAACCTTCCGCTGATTCCGAGTCGAAGTCCGTACAAAGGTCTTCAATCCTTTGATGAATCCGATAAAGAACTCTTCTACGGGCGCGATCGCGTTGTCAAAGAGCTGCGCGACAAGGTTGCTGGAAACAAGCTTATTGTTGTGAGCGGCGCATCCGGCACGGGCAAATCCTCCGTGATCAAAGCGGGACTCTTGCCCCAGTTGAGCGAGGACGGTTTCCACGTTCTCCCGGTTATCCGACCGGGCATCCACCCCATGACGGCATTGGAGAAAACACTCCGGGGAACCGGCAGTGAACAATTCGGCGGGCGGAAAACCGTTCTCTTCATCGATCAATACGAAGAACTCGCGACGGATTGTAACGACGCGGCGGAGCGGAACCAGTTTGTTGCGCAGCTATGCAAAATGTTGGATGAGTCGCCCGCCGATGGACTCAAGATCATTCTGGCGGTGCGAGCTGACTTTGAATCTCAATTCGACAACAGTGACCTGGAAAAATATTGGATTGCAGGTCGTTATGCAGTTCCACCGTTCAGCGTTGAAGAATTGAAAGAAGTCATCGTCATGCCGACGATTCAGGAAGTGTTGATCTTCGATCCGCCTGAGTTGGTGGAAGCGATCATCGAGGAAGTTGTGCAGGCGCCGGGTGCTGTGCCTTTGCTCGAACAAACGCTCGGTGAATTCTACGAAACCTATCGCACCAGTGGCCGTCAGGACCGTGCGTTGAAGAAGGAAGAGTACGACAAGCTGGGCGGTGTGATGGGGACTCTTCGAAAGAAAGCTGACGCGCTGTATCAGAGTCTCGACACCGGTTCGCAAAACACGATGCGCAAGGTCATGCTTCGCATGGTTTCATTGGAAGAGGGGTTGTCGGGCAAGCGTGTGCCTATGGACGAATTACTGTACGCCGACCCGGAAGAAAATAATCGAGTGCGGGCGATGATCGATCGACTGGTTGAGGCGCGGCTGATCGTCAAAGGGAAAGACTACATCGAGCTGGCGCACGATGCACTCGTGCGTGAGTGGAAAACGTTGCTCGACTGGATTCACACCATCGGCGAAGACCATCTTTTGTTGAATAGCAAACTCAACGCGGCAGCGAACGAGTTTGCTCATTCTCAAAATGTGCGATTCTTGTGGAACGACAATCCCCATCTGAGCGTCCTGCAACAGGAACTGCTCAACCCGCGACAATGGTTCAACGGCAAGGAAATCACGTTCATTCAACAAAGCATTCAACGCAAAAGGAAGCTGAGCCGGATCGTGCGCGCGATTACCGCGGGAGTGGTCATCGCGCTATCGGGGTTGACGGTGTGGGCACTGATCAGCCGGCATATCGCGACGCAGAATTATAAGACAGCAAAGACAAATCTGCTTTCAATTCGTGCGACGGAAGTTCTGAAGACCGACATGACCAAGTCGCTACGACTGGCCGAAGCAGCGTATGCGATTTTTGAAAACGATCCCCCGGCTGTAGCGCAACAAATTCTGAGCGAGGCGTTTCATACGCTTCACGATTCCACTGCTTTCTATTCCGCGAATTTTCAACACGGCGGCGAAGTGACTTCGGCTTCCTTCTCGCCCGGAAGAGATCGCATTCTCACAACATCAATGGATCACACGGCTGTACTTTGGGATTTGCAGGGAAACCCGCTGGACACGCTCGAGCATACTGAGGAGGTTACCGGGTCTGAGTTTTCGCGCAGCGGCAAGCACATTCTCACCGTGACGATAGATGGAACAGTGTGGTTGTGGGATTCCACGGGAACGCGCCTCAACACCATCCTTCATGCACAAGAGATTTATTCGGCAGTCTTTTCGCCTGGTGAAGAATTCATTCTGACAGCGTGCAAGGATGATACAGCCCGGGTTTGGAATTTGCGGGGCACGCTGATTGCCACACTTCCTCATTCGAGTGAGGTCTTCTCGGCAGTCTTTGATTCGGCAGGACAGCACATTCTCACTGCGTCCGCGGATAACACTGCCAAACTCTGGGATCTCAAGGGACACCTGCTGAAAACTTTCCGGCACAATGAGCAGGTCAATGAAGCAATATTCTCGCCGGATGGAGGTAACATTCTCACCTCTTCAAGAGACAAGACGGCCGTTCTTTGGGATTTGCAGGGAAGTCGGCTCAGCACATTCCGGCACAGCGACGAGGTACTGTCCGCTTCGTTCGCTCCCGATGGGCAGAGTATCCTCACCGCATCAGCTGACAGCACGGCGAAGCTCTGGACTTTACATGGCGAACCGATGGTATCATTCGACGAGCACCACGAGGTTACGCGCGCCACCTTCTCAGCCGACGGGCAGAACATTCTCACGGCATCAAAGTATCGAAGGGCGAGGCTCTGGAATTTGCGTGGCGAATTGATCGCGATGTTTGCACACCCCGACGAGGTCACACGCGCCGTGTTCTCTGCAGAGGGAACATCCATTCTTACTGCCTCGAAGGATAGCACGGCAAAACGGTGGGACTTGCGCGAACTTCGACTTCGGTCTCTTGCTCGACCGGCTAACTGGGCCGCGGTTGCGCCGAACGGAGAACGCATTCTCACACTCTCGGACGATCACGTGACGCGGCTGTGGGATGTGCAGGGGAGTCTTGTCGATAGTCTCACGCGTGCTGAACAAATTGCCGGGGCAGTCTTTTCACCGGACAGCGAACACGTTTTGCTTTTCGGAGAAGATCACTTTGCAGG
>CAYJNF010000459.1:0-3602 GCA_964370915.1 uncultured Chitinophagales bacterium | reverse complement strand
AAAGCTTCCGCGATCCGTACATCATCATGTTCACCGTGCCGCTCGCAGTCGGGGGGGCATTGCTATCGCTCTGGTACTTCAATCAGACATTCAACATCTTCAGCCAGATCGGTATGATCATGTTGATAGGATTGGTGACGAAGAATGGAATACTGATCGTGGAGTTCGCCAACCAACGCAAGGCAACCGGACTGTCGGTGATTGAAGCCGTGAAGAGTGCGGCCGCATCGCGCTTTCGTCCGATTCTCATGACGAGTCTTTCGACGATCCTTGGCATTCTGCCGATTGCACTCGGACTCGGCGCAGGTTCCGAGAGCCGTGTCTCGATGGGTATTGCCGTTGTTGGCGGCATGATCTTCTCTGGCGGACTCACGCTGTTTGTCATCCCGGCCGTTTACTCATATTTCTCCAAGGAGCGAACGGCTGAACAAACTGAGATTGAGCACATGCAGCCAACAAGCGAAGCAGAGAAGCTGATTGTGAGTGTAGCGGGGAAGGGATAGGCTTCGCCAGGCACATGCGTGCAATAATTGTTGCTGAATCTCTTTGCACGCAATATAACCGAGTTGCTGACGATGAAAGCCCGAAAAAGTTCTCACCCACAAAGAAAAATCCTTGACACTCTTTCGATGACTTGCTAACTTGCCTGCGAAACAGGGTCAAAGCACGGCGCACTTGACAGCTCTAGTTGTACACTGGATGTTTGACTTGGTAAAGGATCTCAACTTGAGGGCCTGAAGGGTTCTCAAAGCTCAAGCGAAGTCTGTACATTCCAACGCCCTCAAGCGGGATTCCATTCTCAAATCGGTTTTTCCGGAGAGAGGATGAAGAAGCTTGCAGTTATTTGCATTTGTTCATTTGCAGCTACCTTTTGGTTCAAGGGGTATGCACAGCAGAGTGCTTGGCGACTTGCACCTGGAACTGAGGCTGTTTACGATATCGAAGTTTGTCCAAGCAACCACGATTCCGTATACGCGTTCATAGGTCCAGCGCTGCTTGTGAGCACAGACAGAGGCGAACACTGGACTTCCATCCCTTCACCTCCCGGTATGCCGAGGGCAACACTCGGTGCCTTCAAGCCAGATGTATTCAGTTCCCACACTCTATTTGTCAGCTATGCTTGGCCCAATCTTGCGGGCAGGTTGGTCACTGACGCGGTTGTGACAACGAATGCGGGCCAGAGTTGGACAAGGATCAGCAGGCAAGAAGACCCTGTTGGGTCCACCGTTGCAGAACGCCATCCTCGCGAGCCTAGTACGGTCTATCTTGGCACTGGATGGGGCAAGATCATCCGCACGCAAAACTCGGGACAAAACTGGGACACACTGGGCATTTTGCCTGACACTGCGGGGCCGAAGACTCTCGCTGTTGCTCTTGATGATCCACAGGTAATGTATGCATCATCAGGAGGACGTCTTTCCAAGAGTACCAATGGAGGGAATACGTGGTTCACAGTTGCGGCATTTCCGGCTGAGATTACGAGTATTCATGTTTGTCCGTACGACAATCGTGTTCTGTATGTTACGCTGTTTTACTTCTTCGGCCCGCCTGGCGGTGTCCGGAAATCCACGGACGGAGGGACGAGTTGGACGGAGCTAAACAATGGGCTTCCCGATAGCACGCGCAGTATCAACGGCATAGCTCAGAATCCCTCCGATGCAACTGACCTTTTTCTCGCAATGGAATACCCGATATTCTGCTATCGGTCAACCAACTCCGGCGAGTTTTGGACTAGGTTCGATAACGGACTCCCAACGTTTGGTCATACCCGTTGTATCGTAGCGGATTCTCTCAACAGAAGGATTTACCTCGGCACAAACTCTGGCATCTATTTGCACGATCTCCTGACCTCTGTTTCCAGTCGAGACCAAAGAAAACCAGAGAGTGTGATTCTGTTTCAAAATTATCCCAATCCCTTCAATCTATCAACAACGATAACTTATGAAATGCCTTCATCGACGTTCGTCAGCATGAAAGTATTAGATGTGCTGGGTCGCGAGCTTGCGACACTTGTGGAGGGCAATACGAATGTTGGCATACACGAAATCAGGTTTGATGGAAGCATCATAAGCAGTGGAACATACTTCTGTAGAATGCGAGTTGGAGGACATGTTCGAACAATTACCATGCACCTCGTTAAATAGGGAGTGGCAGATGGCACTGCCCCTCCCTGAATCCCATCCGGGAAACCGGATCATGAAGTAAATGCAGTGATGTGCAACAGCCCCGCTGCACTTTCGGACAGGCTCACGCTCACGAAGTGAGTTGGTCGAATGAACAGAGAAGTAATCGAGAGTCTCCCTCTATGGCGACTCTTGTGTTTCGTTCCGATGTCCCGCGCCTTCTACACTCCCCACCAGTAACTCACCTTCAGCAGCAGCGCGTCGTCGTGCGGTAGCTTTATACTTGGCCGTCACGGCGCTTGCGCTATTCTGTTGCCGTGACGCTTGGGAACCATCCTCTTTCCGCACCTGACAACTTCTACTTGACGTTGCCTGCCGACTTCATATTACTCTGAGAAAAGAAGTTGTGACTGAGAAGCGAATCAGAGATGACGCGGGCGACAAACTCGTTGCCATGTTCGTTCCAATGTGGATCGTCATCAAACACCAGGGGATATTCATGGGTGTTTTGAAAGGCGGGGAGAAGATTCATTATTGGGAACTCAACGGAATCCCTCACTTCATCAAAGAACCGAAAGTACTCAAACTGGAATGGAGCGTCCAGCCGGTATCGTCCCTTTTCCCGATTGCGCAAACACTCACTTCGATTCCAATGATGAAATCGTGGCGTTACAATTGCCATGAAACGTGCACCATCATTCCGTGCTTCCCGTGCAATCGCGTTGATGTGTTCGAGCGTTCGCTGGAAGTAAGGCCTTGTCCTTTCCAGTGAATGCTCATAGATGAAGAATACGTCGCGCTCTTTGACTCCATCAATCTCTGCAAGAACTTGAGTAGATGAGAATGACTTCGGCGCTGGGTTGTCGGCAAGCACTGTGAACGGATATCGCAACAGAAATCCAAGCCAATGTATTACCGGACCGTGATAGCTTAGTGTCTCAAGGTCTCCTTCTCTAAAGCGGACCGGGTCACGGTCAAAAACAGCTTCGCGCTCATAACGAATGTCGTCGCCGATATCACTAACGTCCAGGATGAGGAGGACAAGTGTGGGTTTGTACGCTCGCACCTTGCGCTCGTATACGATGCGCTCCAGAAAGGGCGAATAGCTGACTTCCCCCGTATTCAGGACGGCAACACTGGCATTTTGTAGCTTGCGGTGTAGTTCTTGTTCAAGCTTAACAGCGAGAGTTTGATCTTCCTGCAACAATACTCCAAAAACAAATGAATCACCAAGTATCGCAATGCGATGATCAAACGCTTGCACGCTGCGTCGTGAATACGAAGTACGAAATCCGTCTTCATTCGTTCTTACAATCATTGGTCCGTCAGACAGCTTTCCACCCCAAAAGAGTCCGTTCGGAATTCTTGCATGATGAAATTCCGAGGAAAGAAAGCTCCCTGCCCGCGGCAGAACTTTGTCTGGAAAGAGAACCCATCTGACGAAAATGCTATTAACCACCCACAACACAACGCCAATCA
>CAYJNF010000458.1:0-3615 GCA_964370915.1 uncultured Chitinophagales bacterium | reverse complement strand
ACGTAGTGATGGTCTTCTTCAAATCTCACCATATCTCACAAGCCTTTGTGAATCCTAAGTGCCTGAGTGCTTTTGTGGTTGGTTTTTTGTTTTTCTGCTTTCGCGAGTTTATTGCCATGACCGGACGCCTTGCGCATCGACATAGGAAACAATCAACGGAGGCGGTGCCGAGCGGGAATCCTCAATCCAAATCAAATTCTGGAATTGATTTGACGCGCGTTCGTGAGCGATGGGTTTGTCGGTGAAGATCGTCGCAATCAACTCGCCTGCCTCGACTTTGTCACCGATCTTCTTGGTGATGACGATACCTGCTTTCGGATCGATGACATCATCCACCGTCATTCGGCCGGCACCAAGTTCAATCGCGAGGAGTCCGATCTCCATTGTTGCATAGCCGGTGACGTAACCGCTACTTGTACTCTTCACATCAACACGAAATGCAGACGCGGGATATTTCTTGGGGTCGTTCAGAAAGGAAACATCTCCCCCCTGCCGGTGAACAAGTTCACAGAACTTGTCATACGCCTTGCCGGATGCAATCGCGGCTTTGCATTGTTCGATGCCTGCCTGGACCGACTCTGCCTTTTTGCCGAGCCAGAGCATTGCGCCGCCGAGAACATATGTTACTCCCATCAGGTCGGGTACACGTTTCCCTTTGAGACACTCGACAGATTCGACGACCTCAAGCCAGTTGCCTATCATGAACCCGAGCGGCTGATTCATATCGGTGATGAAGCCAACCGTCTTCTTCCCCATGGCGTTGCCAATCGAGACGAGCGCATCGGCAAGGGCAACGGAATCCTCATACTTCTGCATGAACGCGCCGTTCCCGGTCTTTACGTCGAGGACCAACGCATCAATGCCTTCCGCGAGTTTCTTGCTCATGATGCTTCCGGCGATCAATGGAATCGACTCGACGGTTGCCGTCACGTCGCGCAACGCGTACATGCGCTTGTCGGCGGGCGCGATCTCCTTCGTCTGGCCAATCAGCACAAGGCCGGTCTCAGCAATCACCCGTTTATATTCGTCGATGGTCAGGTTCGTGCGAAAGCCGGGAATGGACTCCAGCTTGTCCAGCGTACCACCGGTGTGCCCGAGTCCCCTTCCCGATATCATCGGCACAGGCACACCACATGCAGCAACCATCGGAGCGAGAATCAGCGATACTTTGTCACCAACACCGCCGGTCGAATGTTTATCGACTTTCACGCCGGGAATCGCCGACAGGTCCACGACATCGCCGGAGCGCAGCATTACCTCGGTGAACGTTGCACGCTCGTCCGTCGTCATTCCATTGAAGTAGACCGCCATAAGAAACGCCGACATCTGATAATCGGGAACCGATCCGCGTACAAAATCCGTGATGAACGAATGGAGTTCGTCCTTCGATAATGTGCCGCCGTTGCGTTTCTTGCGAATGAGTTCGACTGGAGTCATGCTTGGATTCAATAGCTATAGTGAGAGATGAGTTCAGACTACGGACAGAAGCTGCGGAAAACTGTCGATGATGAAATCGGGCGAGAACTGCTTCAATCGATCTGCCGTGAACGAGCCGTAGGTTACGCCGCACGTTGCAACAAACGCGTTTTTGCCGGCAAGTATATCGTTGTCTGTATCGCCAACCATGATAGTCTCTTCGTGCGTCCAATGTTGGTCAGCAATGATCTTGTTGATGATGAACGGATCGGGTTTGTACGGAATCCCATCGCTGCCCTGAAGTTGCGCGAAATACTCCGTAATACCGAAATGATCCGTTGCTCGCCTGATGCCCTGTCCCTTCTTCGTCGATGCAATAGCGAGCCGTCTCCCTTGCTCAAGAAAAATGTCAATCGTCTCACGAACGCCGGGAAACAGAGTCGTGGTGTCCAGTGATCTGGGACGATAGTATTCGGAATACATCGCGGCTGCGCGGGGAATGTGCTGATGCAACCCGCCCGGAAGTAATGTCGAGAAGGTTTCTTCAAGAGTCCTGCCAATGAACGGGAACAGATCTTCCTTCTTGACATTATGCACACCGAGTTGATTCAATACCCAGATCTGCGCGTTTGCAATATCGAGTTTGGAATCGGTAAGCGTCCCGTCGAAATCAAAAATAATATTCCGAAAACCCATCCTAACACTCAACCTTCACCACGAATCGGCGTTTGCACTTGTTGCATTCGAGTTCCACCGTGACCCAATTGTTCCGTTCATAATAAGAAATTTCAGCCAATTCACCACCACAAGTTTGAACAACGCACGACTTCAGATCAAGTCTGTAGATGCGATCAGATGGATATGAGGAATCGGCTTCCATGTTCACTTCATTTTTAGTGTACGCTCTGCGAGCATCAAGCCGATAATCGTCTTGGCATCGCGCAGTTCACCGCCAAGGATCATGCCAATCGCTTCGTCGAGAGAATGGATCTCAATGGTCATCGACAATTCTCCCTCCTCCCGTTTGTGGCCGCCCGGTGATCTTGTCAATCCGGTCGCAAGAAAGATGTGAAGTTCTTCGTCACAGAAACCGGGTGTTGTGTAGATGGAAGTAAGCTTCTCAAGATCTCCTGCAATCCAGCCGGTTTCCTCCTCCAGCTCACGACGTGCAGCCAGCGCAGGATCCTCGCCTATGTTCAACTTGCCTGCGGGAAGCTCCAGCAGATGTTTGCTGAACGGATAACGAAGCTGTCGGACCATCATCACACTGCCGTCCTCCAGTATCGGCACCACGACCGCGCCGCCGGGATGATGCGCAATCTCGCGAACGCCGGTATTCCCCGAGGGGTACTCAACTTTGTCAACAATAAGGTCGAAGACTTTGCCGGAATACAGCAGATCGCGTTGGAGGCGCTTCAGTTCCATCAGGCATCGGTCTTCATGTGAACGATGCGTTGGGGAACGGCAAAGGAAATCCCTTCCCGTTGAAACGCGAGATACGCCTGCTCACGCAATTGCACTTCGACGTCAGCCTGTTTCGTGAAACTACTCGCCCGGCAAATGAATGTGAATTGCATCGACACATCCGAAAGAGCCGAGAGCACAACAACCGGCCCCGGTTCCTTGAGAACATCCTGATGCTGGTGCGCCAGTGAAATGAGGGTGCGCCGCACCTTGTCGGGGTCCGTGCCGTGCGCGAGTTCAAACCGCATCAGCACTCGAACCGGTTCTGCAGGATACGAGAAGTTGACAATCCGCCCTTTAATCAACTCACCATTGGGAATGACGATCACGTTGTTGTCGAAGTTCAGCAGTTGTGTGGATCGCAAACCAATCTGTCGCACATCTCCCACCTGACCGGTCGATAATTCAATCCTGTCGCCGACACGGAAAGGCCTGTCAACCAGGATCACGAAACCTGCAATCATATTCGCAAGGGTGTCCTGCGCCGCCAGAGCCACCGCCAGCGAACCAACACCCAACGACACAAGGAGACTGCCGATGTTGACGCCAAAATGATCGAGCACAATAATGAACGCAACCATACCAATCAGGATGTTCACCACTTTGCTCGTCAGCGGACCGAGCGTCATCTTCAGGTGCACGGCACCGTCTGCGGCAAGCTGCCCGAGATACCAATCGATCAATACCCGGATACAGCCGAGAACAATTCTGAGAAGTACAACGACGAGCGCAACG
>CAYJNF010000457.1:0-3634 GCA_964370915.1 uncultured Chitinophagales bacterium | reverse complement strand
CTGACATCGATGGGCAAACGCGCAATGTGACCAAGCCTGATCTCGGTGCAGACGAAGGAACCTTCACCGCTGTCGATATTATGCCTCCGGTGATTTCGTTCGCCCCACTGCCGCCGGCCCCGACAACGGGTAACAGGGTGGTGTCGGCGACCATCACGGATGCGACCGCTGTGGCAACTGGTACGGGTGGCGCCAGCCTGTGGCACAAGAATTCAATTGATCCGACCTATACATCGGCGGCGGTTGATTCTGTGAACGGCACAACGTACTACTTCACCATTCCGGGCCGCGCAACAGGCACGACAGTTCAGTACTACCTTGCAGCACAGGATATTGCGCCAACAAACAATGTGGGCACATGGCCTCCGGGCTGTTCAGGGATCAATCCTCCGGGATCCGTAGCACCTTCGCGATTCTACAGCTACCTCGTCCAGGCACCACTCGCAGCCGGCACCTACACGGTTGGTGTTGGCGGAAACTTCCCGACGCTTGATTCAGCATTCAGAAAACTCAACCTCGATGGTATTGCAGGAGCCGTAACATTGAACCTGACGGATACGCTCTACTCGATGCCTGGCGCTCCGCGGAGAATCATCGGAAACGAACCGCGCTTTGTTGACGTAAACGGCAGAAGGATGGTCGCGATGGAAGATCGTCCCATCGAGTATGCAGAAACAGATGAACTCACGATCGCGCCGCAAACGCTGCAAGGTCCGATCATTGGCGCGGGTCCGTCAAGCCGCATTACTATCAGGCCAGCCGCAGGAAAGACTGTAACACTTGATGGTACCGGTAGCCATCTCATCCGGCTGCTGGACGCGAGCTACGTTACAATCGATGGCATCAACTCTGGCGGATCTGGCCTTATTCTTCGGGCCGGCTCTGGCGCTTGTGTGGTGATCGAGGGTAACTCGGATTACAACATTGTTCAAAATGGAACTTTCAATACGAGGGGAATTGCCAGCGGATCTGGAATCCTACTGCGCAACAGTGCTGCCGACAAAACGCCAGACTATAATCTTCTCCAGCAGAATGAATTCAAGCGCGGCTGGATTGGCATCTACCTGGCAGAAGGTGTCGGATATGCAACGGGCAATAGAATCACACGCAACCAGATTACCTTCAAGGAAACCGATTCACTGACGCAGGGTGGCATTGTCTTCAACAATGTCATGAATACTTCGATCGATAACAACACGATCGCGAAGCTTCGGAACATGATCACTATTGGATTACCGACAGGAATCTATGGCGGACAAAACTCATCCACCGGAAAGCACAAACGGACGCGCATCTGGAACAACGTGATCAGTGATGTCATTCACTTCAATTCATATGACGTGAGTGGCGCGTACGGTATCAGTGTGAACGCCTCTGCAAGCGAGAGCACGCAAGTTGCCATCTACAACAACATGATCACCGGGATCGATGATCAGACTATCGGGAACGGACGTGGATCGCACGGGATCTCGTTGACGAACGGTATCAACGACACGATTGCGTACAATTCCGTCCATCTCACTGGCAACGATTGGTTCTTCAGTTCGGCCCTGCTCAACGGGTTCGCCACGGCACCCGAGAAGCAAGTCTGGAGAAACAACATTGCAATAAATGCACGCGTCCCTTCAGGCCTCAACGGTGTCTATGCGTTTTTGATGTCGGATACGACCGGTCAGGTGCTGAGCAATTACAACGACCTCTATGTACCGCCGGGCATCAACAGGTTTGTTGCCGGCAATCAGCAAACACGAGTGAATGCATCCACATTGCTGGATTGGCAGTTGGCGACGGGCAAAGATCTCAACAGTGTGAGTGTGCCCGTGAGTTTTCTCGCACCGGACGATTTACATGTCGACTCGACTCAAGCAACATCCATCAACAACGCCGGCTCGCCCGTCGCTGGAATTACCAGTGACCTCGATGGCCAGGCGCGCCATGCAACGACACCGGATATCGGCGCTGACGAATTCGGCGGACTTGCAGTCTCTCATGACATCGGGGTTATCGCAGTGCAGGAAGTTGTTCCGGCTTCTGCAGCATTCGACAAGATGATCTCAGGCAGCAACGAAGAGCAGCTCGCTATGTCTGCAGATGTTGCAACAAATTCAGCGGCGGTACAGGCTGAAGGAGCAATCATCCAATCGTCAAACGGCGGCAATGTGCTGTTCGAAGTCACGGCAGACACCATAAAGTTCCGCGCATTTGTGCGAAGCTTCGGAACGCTTCCTGAAACAACATACCAGGTACGCTGGACGTTGGATGGTCTTGTTCAGGGAACGTTGAACAACTCGCGCATCCTTGCTGCGGGCGGACGAGACACACTCCTTCTGCAATGGAACAACGCACAGCCGGGCACACACGTGTTGAAAGCATGGACTCTGCTTGCTACGGATCCGAATCGCGCAAATGATACAACGCTATCCACAATCGTTGGACCCGCGACGATTCCGACAGGCATCTACAACAACGGGCCGATCATCACCGGAAGAACAACGGCAAGCAGCGTCTCAGCGCCGGCAGGTTTCCGCTGGAGCGAGTTGCAAGCAGTAGGCAGCGAAGCAAACTCCGGCCTCGGTTTTTCGGATGCACGCAACTCATCTTCGCGGTTCAGACTTGCGGATGATTTCGTTGTACCGACCGGGCAGACGTGGAGAATCGATAGCCTTGTAACATACTCATTCCAAACGAACGACCTGGGCTATGCAACGCCGTTCACGAGCGCGAACCTTCGGATCTGGCGCGGCGCTCCGGATTCAGCCGGATCGACTGTCGTATTCGGTGATACGCTCACGAATCGTCTCTCAACGTCATACAACAGTAGAATCTATCGAATCGCCAACACGATGGTTCCCGCTCCGGGCACTCCTGATTTCTTCAGAGTCTTGTATCAGAATACACTTTCGGCTGGAATAACGTTGGTACCCGGCAGGTACTTCATTGACTGGCAGATGGTAACGGATCAAAACAACAATCACTTCTCACCAACCGTCACGGTACCCAATCGTCGTGGCAACACTTCGTGGAACGCAAAACAGCGAGCGACAAACGGCGTGTGGTCAGCGATTGTTGATGCGGGAATTCCGAGCGCGGCGCCAGATTCAGCCCAGGATCTTCCGTTTGTGTTGTTCGGAACATCCGGCCCTGTTCCGGCACACGACATCGGAGTCGCTGCAACAGTTCAACTCCCATCTCCTGATACGTTGCGTTTCCGTTCATTCGTGTGGAACTTTGGTGCCTCCGCTGAAACAACGTACCAGGTCCGCTGGTCAATCGACGGAACAGTGCAATCCACCATCAATAACATTCGCGTGTTGAATGTTGGCGGGATTGACACGGTGAATCTGAGCTGGGCATCAGCAACGCCAGGAAATCACACTCTGCGCGCATGGACGCTTCTCGGCAGCGACGCGAATCGCGGCAATGATACCGTGACCGTCAGATTCACCGTGAGCGCCGGCTGGACGTTCAACAACTCGGGAACGGGCAACGTTCTCAACTCCGTGAAAGCGGTCAACCGAAACGTGGCGTGGGCGGGTGGAAATGGCGGCACTGTTCTTCGAACGACCGATGGTGGAGCAACCTGGGTACAGCGTGGCACGAGCACAATCTCGGGTGACGTGTATGCGATTGAGGC
>CAYJNF010000456.1:0-3636 GCA_964370915.1 uncultured Chitinophagales bacterium | reverse complement strand
GATGAACGTAAACTGATTTCGTTTTCCGCCAAGCCGCCACATCACCTGTCCGGTTTGCCGGTTGATCTTCGTTACTTCGGAAAACCATCGTGACGAGAGAAGAATATTCCCATCAGCATCTTCAGCGATTGAATTGCAGTGTGTCCAATCCACTGTGTTCGGATTGAAGAGCCACTGTTCCTGGACATCACCGAACTGATAATGATCGAAGGCGTTCCATTGAAAGACGACATTCTTGTTCTCGTCAAGCTCCTGGATGACGCCGCCTTTCACAGAAGCGGTTGCGCTTCCCGGTGAACCGTTGCCGTTGAACCAGAAATACGACCTCAAGTCCAGCGTTCTATTTGTGTAGCCGAGCATGAGATAGTGTCCGTTCGAAAGCATCTGCATGTCGTGTGTGTCGGTCAGGATTCCATTCTTACACTGTACCGAATCAACAACTGTGAACGTGCTATCCATGATGTAAAACTTTGATGTGGCGGGACCTGCCAGTGTAAGTCCGTATGACATGCGACCATCAGGTGCGATCCGGAAATCAGAAGCGGAGCGGTTGAACATTCTGTAGTACACAAGATTCCCAAAACGATCGAGAATCATATGTGTCGGGGCAATGGCGGGCGCACCGGGTTTGAACGGATGCAAAAAATAGTAGCCGTTGCTCGCCTGCGAATCGGAAAGCGCAATTTCCAAAACAGGCAATGTCTGCGCACGCAGCGGCATGGCCATTGTCAACACTGTAATGATCACCACGATTCGAACTCGATACAGCTCTCGAGTCGCGGCTGCCTCGCCTGGGGAGTACATGATGTCGCTCCGTTCTTTGGGTTTTCAATGAACGCTTCGTTGGCCAATTCGATCCCGGCCAAGTGCCTATTTCATGTAACGTTCGAGGCCTTCGAGGAATTGCGCTATCCCGCGATAAAACGTGGTTGAATCTTCTGTGTGTGCCGTATTGTGACCGCCTCCAGTCACGATGAACTCTTTCGGACCCGGCGCTCCGGCAAACAGCGCTCTTCCCTCTTCGTACGGAATCACTTCATCATGCAACGCATGCAAGAACAGTTTCAGTTCGTTGACGTGCGAGATCTTCGCAAATGAATCAAAGCGGTTGGACATTATCCAGTTCACAGGAAGAACCGGGTAGCGCCGCTGACCGACAGAGGGCAAAGACGTAAAGGCACCTTCTAGAATCAATCCGCCGGCGTCCACCTTCGAAGCAAGATCAACGGCAACTGCTGACCCAAGCGAATAGCCGAAGATGATAATGTTGTGTGAAGGAACATGTCGATCATCCGTGAGATACCTGAACGCAGCCTGCGCATCATTGTACAGACCTTGTTCGCTGGGCCTCCCCTTGCTCAAGCCGTATCCGCGATAATCAACGGCAAAGGTATTGACGCCCATGGCCTGGTATGCTTTGTAGTGATCAACATAACCACGTGATGAGATGTTGCCTCCGTTGCCATGCAGATACAGGAACCAGATTTTCGAGGAGTCTTCGTGTGCGGCCGGAACAATCCACCCGACAAGCTCTACGCCATCGACCGAATGAAAACGGATTGTCTCGATTCCGATGTTGATACTGTCGGCGTTCCGCAAACCTTCCCGCGGAAAGTACACAAACGAATCTTCCGTCACGCAGTACCATACAATGACGCCAACATACACAGCGGCAATCATAGTGATAGTCCAGTGAAGACCCTTCTTCCACCAAGCTGTGTTCGTGACCATGTCCTGGTCCTATTCAGTTTCGGCCAGGGTGGCAAGGAACTGTTTCGTCTTTGCGAGACGAGGACGGTCGATTGCCACGCGCACGGGGAGCGCGGCGGCCGTCTCAAATGCTCTTTGCGCTTCCTGTCGCTTTCCCCAATCGAGATAGAGGACGCCCAGTTCATACTGATGTCGCATGACGTCAGGCGCAAGGTCAATCGCTTTCTTCAACGCGGCTTCCGCATCCTTGAAACCGCCATCGGGTAAGTCACCAAGGAATAGTGTTGCCAATTGTTTCTGCACCCAACTGACATTTCCCAGTGCGCGATAGAATGAACCGCGAATGGAATACGCCGCGTCATTTGCCGGATCAAGACCGATTGCCCTATCGATTTCCGAGTGGAGTTCGGCCGAGAGCCCAACCTGATCTTTGATGCCGGCATTGAGTGCCAGATACCCGAGCGTTGCAGCAAGCCAGGTATGGCCCTCAGCTTTCGCGGAATCGATTCGGATACATCGTCGGGCGCATTCCTCGGCTTTCTTGAAGTACGGTTCACGCTCGCCGTTCTCTTTCACTTCGCCTGAACAAACATACACGCGGGCAAGCCGCCAGAGCAGTTCCGGATCATCGGGGAACGATTGCAGTTGTTCTTCATACGAAGCAATTGCCGTTGTGTAGTCGACGCGGAAAAAAGCTTCATCGCCAATCGCTGTGTTGGCGGGAACATCTGTCAGTGAAAGGCAAAAACAGAGTACAGCAATCATCGTTCTTTGATTCTCTCAATAATCCACATCATGGAGTCGACACAGAAGTACATCGGAGACTACTTCTTCCTGTCCGTCGGCCTTCCTTCAACAACAATAACAAATTCGCCCTTGATCTCTTTGGCGGAAAATTTCTTGTATAATTCCGTCGCAGTGCCGTAGAACATCTGTTCGTCGGGCAGTGTCAGGTCGAACGCAATGCAGATTCTCCTTGTCTCGGCAAACGTCTCTGCCAAATCACGCAACAACGGAACAAGCCGATACGGCGTATCCATTAGCACGATCGTTCGTCGTTCCTGCATCAATTGCCGCAATTCTGCTCGGCGACGTTCCTTCTTTGGCGACAGCCACCCGTAGAAGAGAAACTGATCGATGGAGAATCCGGACACGGTGAGCGCCGGCATCAATGACGAGGCGCCGGGGATTGGGACAAGTTTGATTTTTTGGTCGATGGCTTTTCGAACGAGGATCTGCCCCGGATCGGAGAACACAGGCGTGCCACAGTCCGAAACGAGCGCAACAGATTTTCCGTTCTTCAGGTGAGCAAGGATGTTGTAAGAAGCGGCGCTTTCGTTGTGCTCGTTCAGCGACTCAACCGGCTTTTCAATCTGAAAATGTCGCAGAAGTCGTTCACCCTCACGACGTTCTTCGTAGACGACGAGATCAACAGATTTGAGAACGCTCAGCGCACGAAATGTGATGTCATCCAGATTTCCAATTGGCGTTGCGACAAGATAAAGCACTCCCGACACTTACTTCTCCTCCTGAAGAACGGCAGCAGTCACATTTCTCTTTTCTTCCCATTCGTGAATCCCTGCAACAATCAACGCCGTCGCGGGCACGGCAATGAGCAGGCCTACGAATCCGAGGAAATAGCCAAACACCATCAAACACAGAATGAGCAGCACCGGATGCAACCCGACTTCTGCGCCAATGATCTTGGGCCCAAGCACGGTGGCCTCGAGTACCTTTTGTGAGAGATACAGAATAATCACGCCTACTACCTTTGCTAGAACCGGGTCGCCGCTGAACAGGGCGACAATGGACGCGACAACAAGGCTGGTGATGAGACCGACGTATGGAATGAAGTTCAAGATCCCCGTCATGATACCGAGAATGAGCGCGTAGTCCACGCCAATAATCCAAAGCACAATCCCCGAT
>CAYJNF010000455.1:0-3645 GCA_964370915.1 uncultured Chitinophagales bacterium | reverse complement strand
CCCGTGTACACGGCAACAGGAATATTGCCGGCATCGAGTGCGTGTTCAAGGCAGGAATTGTATCTCCTTGCCCGCATGTAGAACATGTTCTTTTTAATTTCGGCATAGAGGTTCGTTCCGAACGTGCGGTGGAACTCATTCAGTTTGCCGAAGTAGGTGCCGAATACTTTCTTCCGGTCTTCCCGGTCAGGTGCGCTCTTGTGCAACGCGAATGCTGCCTGATCGAGCTTCACCTTCTTGCCATCGTGCATCTCGATTTCAGTGAACGGAAAATCCGCATTTGAAAAAATGCCGTACACGCTGTTCGGCGTGTCGCTCATGAGACCCGCATCGGCAATAATCTTCTCCTCGCCTTCCGTGCCGGTGTGCTCTTTGCGGCGGATCGTTTCGTGCAGGTAGTGCCGGTAGACTTCAAGCTTCGGCTCGCGCTGGAGAAAACCCTCGATCACCGATTTTTCGCTTTTGAGAATCTCCGGCTCAATGAAGGATGACTTCGAACCAAAGTCCGCACCAATCTGTCCCATCTCCTGTTCCATGCCAAGGTACGTCGCATTGCGCGTGTCAAGATCGGACGACATGCTCGCGTAACAATACAGCCGGTTGAATTCCTTGCTGAGCTGACTCATAAGATCAAGACATCTGAAGAGAGTTTCCGGCGAGCTGGTTACGTTGCCGCGGAATGCCTCGATTTCCGGAAAGCGTGCTATGAGTGACTCCTTTGCCTGCTTCCACGCACTATCATCGGGATAAATGTCGGCAAGATTCCATTTGTAGTGATCAGGAATCTTCGACCGATCACGCTCACCAACAAAGTCCTTTGATGATACAGAGGAGTGAAAACTGCTTAGCGGTAACGTGTTGTCTTTCGAGAGGAACATTGGCTCACCAGATGAGGAACGAAGGTTGTGAAATATTGGTAGACAATGTACGGCGAAGAGGGCGAAAGGGCAACCATCAGGCCGACTCGATTTGTTGTGGATCACCGCGAGCCGATGTCAGTTCTCCCGGCAAACGCGACTCCTTCCATTGTCATGTTCCATTTCCCGCGCCTTGACTCTCTTGAGTGAATTATCTATCATTAGCCGAGCTTTTCGATTTCTCTTACCTATGTTGTGTGGAATCTGGTCCATCGCCCACAATCCTTCGACGTGAAAACGCAGAACTATCATCCACTCACCAAATAGCAATGGAGTTTGCATGAAACGAGTTGGTTTTCTCTTCGGTATGGAAAACACGTTTCCCGGCGCCGTCGTTGCCAGAATCAATGAGATGAATCAGGGTGTCATTGCCGAGTTTGTCGATCTTGGAATCACAAGAATGGCCGAGCCTGTCAAGTACGACCTCATCGTCGATCGTATTTCACAAGACGTTCCCTACTATCGCTCGTATCTCAAAAACGCGATGATCAACGGCACATCGGTCGTGAACAATCCATTCTGGTGGAGCGCCGACGATAAGTTCTTCAACTATGCTTTGATGTCGAAGCTGGGCGTCGCCATTCCGAAGACGGTGCTGCTCCCCTCATACACTCATCCGCCTGAAACAACGTCGCAATCGTTTCGCAACCTGCATTACCCGCTGGAGTGGAAAGATGTGTTTGAGTATGTCGGCTTCCCCGCATTCCTGAAACCGCACAGCGGCGGCGGGTGGAAGCACGTCTATAAATGTCATAACGAAGGGGACTTCTTTCACTTCTATCACCAGACCGGCGACATCGTGATGACGCTGCAGGAAGGAATTGAGTTTGAAGACTACTACCGCTGCTATTGCATCGGGCAGGAGAACGTTCACATCATGCGGTACGATCCGAAGCAGCCGCACGATTTACGCTATATCAAACCAAACGCTCCCCCGTCGCCGGAACTCGAGCAGCGCATCATCAAGGACTGCCTCACGATCTGTCAAACGCTCGGGTACGATATGAACACGATTGAGTTCGCAGTGCGCGACGGAATTCCGTACGCGATTGATTTTCTCAACCCGGCTCCCGACGCCGATTACCATTCCGTTGGCGCGGAGAATTTTACGTGGATGGTAAATGCAATGGCTGACATGTGTGTCAAGAAAGCCTTGGCGAACACACGCGAAGTGAAGGAATTCCGGTGGTCGTGGTTTTTGAACGGCGACGACGATCGTGCGCAACGGGCAACGGCAAAGACTTCCAAAAAATAGATCAGAAAGCGGAGCGGTGACCATGCGCCCCAGTTTCACACTCGGCATCGAGGAAGAATTCATGACGATCGATCCCCTGACGCGGGATTTGCGATCGCATATCAACGCAGAAATTATAGCGAAGGGAAAGCTCCGCCTGCAGGAACGCGTGAAGCCTGAAATGCATCAGTCGGTGGTGGAAGTCGGGACCGGCATCTGCAAGAATATCAAAGAAGCGAAGGAAGAGGTTTTCGAGCTGCGTCGCAACATGGTGCATCTCGCGCATGAAAACGGGCTGCGCCTCGCGGCCGCCGGCACACATCCCTTTGCCGATTGGCACAGCCAGGGCATCTTCCCCGACCAACGCTATCACACGATCGTCGAAGATATGCAACAAGTCGCCCGCGCCAATCTGATCTTCGGTCTTCACGTGCACGTGGGCATCGAGGACAAGGAAGCAACGATTCACCTCATGAACGCGGCTCGATACTTTTTGCCGCACATTCTTGCACTATCGGTCAACTCGCCATTCTGGATGGGACGGAACACCGGCTTGATGTCGTACCGGTGCAAGGTGTTCGACAAATTTCCTCGCACCAACATCCCTGACTATTTCCAGAGTTACGGAGAGTACGAGAGCCTGGTCAATCTTCTCATCAAGACGAACTGCATTGATAACGCGAAGAAAATCTGGTGGGACATGCGGCCGCATCCGTTCTTCGGCACGCTGGAGTTTCGCATCTGCGATATCCCGATGCGCGCCGATGAGACGATCGCACTTGCGGCACTCATGCAGGCGGTGATCGTGAAGCTCTACAATCTTTACTCCTCAAACATGGGATTCCGTCTCTATCGCCGCCTGCTGATCATGGAGAACAAATGGCGCGCAAGCCGTTACGGCATCCAGGGAAAGCTCATCGACTTCGGACGGCAGATGGAACTGCCAGCAAAAGATCTGGTCTTCGAACTTCTGCACTTCGTTGACGACGTTGTCGATGAGCTGGACAGCAGGCAGGAAATCAATTACATTCACACGATGCTTGAGATGGGAACAGGTGCGGAACGGCAACTGCACGTGTGGGGGCAGACAGGCGATCTGAAAGCCGTTGTCGATCATATCATCGAAGAAACACGAGTCGGTCTCGAAATCCCGACCAACTGACCAACGACGGGGACCCGCGATACATGAGCGTTGTGAACAATGACGTGATGGTGGACCAAGAGCTGCTGGAAGGCGCGCATAACGCCGTCAATGTGTGCTTGCGCGTCAAGCCGCATGAGAAAGTCACAATTATCACGGACGAGCGCACTCACGACATTGCCGCCGCCATTTGCAGCGAGGTGAGCAAAGTCGGTGCTCGTTGCAACAAGTTTCTGCTGGAAGACTTTGCGCCGCGCCCGCACACCGACATGCCCCAACCGATACTCGACGATCTGGCAACAAGCCAGGTGAGTGTGTATGCAGCGTGGGGACAAACGGGCGAACTGCGCACG
>CAYJNF010000454.1:0-3657 GCA_964370915.1 uncultured Chitinophagales bacterium | reverse complement strand
GGACCTCCTTCGCCGGAGAACTGACGCCAAAAGTCGTCGGCTAAGTGGATTGACAATTCGATGCCCCTTCGTTCGGTGGCGCATCAGGCAAGTACCGTTTCACACGCGGGGTGGCTCATCAACAATGAGCTTACCCCGCGTCTTCGTTTGGCGCGTTCGGTTCCGCAGGTTAAGTTGCCCCTCTTCGTCCAGTAAAGTATATTGCATTACCAAGTTGCTCCACATCGTAACATTATTCCAGGGATTACATCATGAAACACCTCTTCCTCGGATTCCTTCTGTTGTGTACAGCAGGTTCCCTCGCAGCTGAACGCGCAATTGATCTTGAAACAACCGTAAGAGCACCGGTCGATTCCGTATGGCGCGTTTGGACGACAAAGGAGGGAGTCACCAGTTTCTTTGCACCCGATGCAAATGTCGAATTGAAAGTCGATGGTCCGTTTGAAATATTCTTCAACCCGTTTGCTGAACCCGGCATGAAAGGCGCAGATGGGATGAGGATTCTCGCGTTTCAGAAGAACACGATGCTCGCCTTCACGTGGAATGCCCCGCCGAGTCTTCCCGAAGCGCGCAAGCAGCGTACCTCTGTCGTTCTGCGCTTCGAACCGAAAGGCGATTCAACCGTCGTTCGCCTGCATCACTCTGGCTGGGGTGAAGGAGGCGAGTGGGACAAGTCATTCGAATATTTCTCCAGCGCATGGAAGACCGTTCTCAACAATTTGCAGGAGCGCTTCACGAAGGGACCAATCGACTGGACGGATTGGCTGAGGCAGATGAAAGAATTGAGCGAGAAGGAGTGAAGTACTGGTCTTAGAGACTTGGGCTAAGAACCCCTGGGATCAAGAGACAAACCACCAAGAAGCCAAGTTCATTGGAAAAAGGCCGCATCCATTCTTTCAAATCACCGTGGCGTCTTGTCCGAAGGACTCCCGCAGAGGGAGCTTTTCGGTTTTTTTTTCCACTGTGCTTTACGGCCAGACATCTTGATGGCGCAATCCTGTTCTGCCGCAAATGACTTTCCCCGGATTCCAGTATTTCCTTGCAGCATTTCGTTCTCTCCTCTCGTCTAACAATCAGACAACACCACCCGCGCATGCACGATGAACCGGAATTAGTCAGCCTGGCACGGCAGGGCGACCGCAAGGCGTTCAAACAATTGTACGAATGTCACGTCGATCCGCTGTTCAGGTTCCTACACAAATTTTCATCCAACGAGATCGAGCTGGAAGAGTGGGTGCAGCGCGCGTTCATCAAAGCGTTCCGGGGAATAACGTCGTTTGACGGACGGTCGAGGTTCAGCTCATGGCTGTTTCGTATCGCAATCAACGAAATGAAGACAGACCGTCGGCGGGTGGAACGGCCGGTGATGCTGGAGTTGAGTGACCACGATACTCCTGCAGCAGAAGTTGAAGAGGAATTTGAATGGAAGTCGACGATGAATGTGTTGCTCGACGAGCTGAGCGAAGCGAAACGATTAGTGTTCATATTGTTTGAGGTGGAAGGCTACAGCCATGCGGAGATTGCCGTAATGCTCGGCATCAGTGAAGGGACGTCGCGCTCGACGCTCACCCGCACAAAGCAACATCTGAAGCGAAAGTGGACAGAGGAGGTACAATGATCTCTCCCGATGATTTTTACACAGAGGCTGACCGGCCGGCCCAATCCGCAAAGGCAAAGATCTGGCAGCGGATTGAACAAACACTGCCTGCACGAAAAACGCCGTTGCTCGTCATTCACGACAAGCGAAGCTTCGCCTACGGGATTGCGGCATCCTTCATTCTCTACCTTGCAGGTGTTGGCGCGTTCAATTTGATCAAGCAGAGTGTGGAGGCGGCGCAGCCCCCGGAGGCTCGGCTCGAACGAGCGTATCAATCCGCGATCAGAGAGTTTGAATCGGTCGTTCCTTCCCTTGTCTCTCAGGCGGGCGATGCACAGCACCAACTGGGAAAACTGCAGTCTCGTGAACAGCAGCTCAAGCTCGTGAATGAGGCGATCGCCGGTCTTCGCTTCGACATCGAACAGCATGGACCATCGTCCGTCACGTCGTCAAGGGTACGGGAGCTTTATAGTCTTAAACTTCAGATTCTTCAACGGATGATTGAGAACGGAGAAATTGAACTATGAACATCATAACAAAAACACCATTCGTCATCGCTGCCATCCTTGCGCTGGGCGTTGCGAACGCGGAGGCGGTGACATCCAAAACAATCGACCAGCATTTCAAAGTGGACTTCGGCCAGCGAATTGAAATTAAGGGTTTTTCCGGATCGCACATCCGGTTCACGTCGTGGGACAAACCGGAAGTTTACATCCATCTCACCGTGAGCATTTCTGCCTCGAATGAGAAGTACGAGAAGAACTTCATTGACGCTGTCAGAATCGATGAGAGACGCTCTGCCGATGTTGTCTCAATATCGTTCGACGATGCGAGCAAATCCATTGAGCATAACCGGACATTCTGGGAAGATGTGAAGTCGCTTTTCGGCGGCATGCGATCGGTGTCGCGTGAGGTGGAGGGTGAAATCTATGTGCCGGCATCGAACGATCTCTCTGCAAACATTCCGTACGCGAACGTTTCATTGGAGAACATGAACGGCAACCTAAGGTTCACCGGATCGAGCAATGAACTCTCGCTCCGTAATTGTACTTTGCTGCAATCCGTTTCCAACGATTACGGCACGACGACGATTCACAATTCGGGCGGCAACCTGACACTGAAAGGGCAGAGCAGCACAATCACGGTAGAGGACTTCGACGGTGCTCTGGCTTGCGATGCACCGTATGCCAAGCTTCGCTTCATGCGCATCAAGAAACCGCTGACTGTCCGCTCGCAGAGCGGAGAGGTAACGATCGAGGATGTGCGGGGAGATGTAACACTGGCGTCGGACTATTCACCGGTGAGCGTTACCAATGTCAGCGGATTTGCCGACATCACCTCGCAAAGCGGCACAATCAAGGTGCGCCAGGTTGATGGTGTACGTGTGAAAGCCGATTACTCCAGGATCGAGATTGCGCGTGTGACCGGTAAATCGAATCGTGACATCATCATCGAAGACCAATCGGGCTCGGTGACGCTGGAGGATGTTGTCGGAAACCTTCGCATCGACGCTCCCTACTCGCGCATGCGGTTGAAAGGCGTGAAGGGAAATGTTCGCCTCAGCTCGCAGAGTGGAACCATTACCGGCGACGATATTACAGGCGACTGGGATTCCGAAACGCAATACTCGACGGTGCGCGTGACCGGCCTAGCCGCGAAGCAGGTACGTGCGACGAACAGCAGCAACCCGTTGACGTTCAACCTAACAACGGTTCCTTCCTCCATCCACATACAGAACGAATACGCGAATGTTGCCGTGAACATGCCGAAAGGATTTGGCGGGGATGTGAATCTGGACGTGGAGTACGGAAGCATCGAATCCAACCTGCCGGTTAAGGTCAGGAACAAGTCGAACTCCGGGTATGCTGTCGGGAAAGTCGGAGTCGGATCCGGCTCGATTACGATTGAGACCATGTCTGGGAAAATCTCACTTATGGAAAAGTGAATCTGTTTCATACTCACTGTTGAGCCGGAGAGCGAGTCCTCTCCGGCTTCACTCTTCACATGTGTCGTCCTGGAAAAAGTTGACATGAGTTGGTGACTGTGTTTGTCACGCAGCG
>CAYJNF010000453.1:0-3661 GCA_964370915.1 uncultured Chitinophagales bacterium | reverse complement strand
GCATTCGATTGATGAGAAAGGATTGACTGAGCTGCGTGCGAAGTCGAAGGGGAATGTGCTTGTCCTGAACTTCTGGGCGACATGGTGCACGCCTTGCGTTGAGGAATTTCCCGAACTGCTGAAACTGCAACGCACGTATGCTGCAAAAGGGCTTCAGTTGGTATTTGTGTCCATTGACGATGATGCCAAAGGCAGGCAGAAGGTCATCGCGTTTCTCAAGAACGTGAAGATATCATTTCCTTCCTATCTGAAAAAGAGTTCTGACGACGAGAGGTTCATCAATGCTGTTGACACGTCGTGGAGCGGTGCCATACCGGCGACGTTTGTCTATGACAGAAACGGAAAGCTCGTTGAGAGGAAAATCGAGGAATCAACTTTTGAGGAGTTGGAGAAGAGTGTGAAACCGCTGTTGTAGTCCTCTGTTTGAAACTCACCTCCCTTTTGTCTATCATGAAACACACAGAACACCAATCCGCCGATGATCAATTCCGAGATGACTTCCCAGCTTGTTGATGTATGCCATCGTTTGTATGCCCGCAACATGGTGACGGCAACGGATGGCAACGTGAGCGTCCGGCTTTCCAACGGCAACGTGCTCACGACGCGGTCCGGTGTGAACAAAGGAATGATCACGCCGAACGATTTTGTCGAAGTGACGATCACGGGCGAGAAGGTGAGCGGCAACGGAAAGGCCTCGACGGAAGTTGCGATGCATCTTTACGTGTACCAACACCGGCACGATGTGCACGCTGTTGTTCACGCCCATCCGACGTATGCGACCGGGTTTGCCACTGCGCGCATTGCCCTTACGGAATGCACATTTCCCGAAGTGATTGTGGGGCTTGGCGCTATTCCGCTGGCGGAGTATGCGACGCCTTCGACGATGGAAGTTCCCGAATCGCTTGCACCGTTTGTCAAGAACAGCGATGCAATCCTGCTGGCAAATCACGGCGTGGTCACATATGCGCCGAATCTGTATGACGCATACTTCAAGATGGAAAAGGTCGAGCACGCAGCCCATATCACGTTCGTGGCGCGTATGCTCGGCGGCGCACAGCCGTTAACGGGAGAGGATCTGCAGAAGCTTCGCAATGTCAGCGTGCAAAGTTACGGGAAGGATTTCTCCGACAAGATTGCCTGTACAATTCCTGATGTTCGCGACGACGAACTGTCCGAGGCAACGTTGCGCATGTACATCCTCGAATCGCTGCAGAAGCGCGGTATCACCTGATTCACATGCAAACATCCGACAGGCCGATGTCTCAATCTCCTCACAAGCTCCGCGTGGGCGTCATCTTTGGGGGCCGCTCGGGCGAACACGAAGTCTCGCTGGTTTCCGCCACGTCGGTTATTCACGCGCTCGACAAGAACAAGTACGACGTTGTGCCCATCGGCATAACGCCGGACGGACGCTGGATCAGCTCCGACCAATCACTGGGTCTGCTTAAATCGCGGACCGGAGTGGAACTTGAGCCTGAGCGTTTCCTGGTGCCGGAACCCAACCGGCGTTCTCTTGTCTCGCTGGACGGCGAGATAAATCCGGATGCGCGACTCGATGTGGTGTTTCCTGTTGTGCATGGAACGTATGGTGAGGATGGAACGCTGCAAGGATTGCTGGAGCTGGCAAACATTCCCTACGTTGGGGCCGGCGTTCTTGCTTCCGCGGTCGGGATGGACAAGATTATCCAGAAGCAATTGCACAAGCAGGCCGGACTTCCCGTGGTGAAGTACGTGTGGTTTCATTCCGCTGAGTGTCAGTCGGGTCCTGCGCACCTCGCGGTGGCTGTCGAGAAATCGCTCCGGTATCCCGTATTCGTCAAGCCGTCGAACACGGGATCGAGTGTTGGTATTTCAAAGGCACACAATCGAAAAGAACTTCGTGTTGCTCTCGACATCGCGTCACGCTACGATCGGAAAGTCATCGTTGAACAGGGAGTGAAGAACATGAGGGAGATTGAGGTGAGTGTGTTGGGCAACGAAGAACCCATCGCTTCATTGCCCGGCGAGATCATTCCGTCGAACGAATTTTATGACTACGACGCAAAATACGTGGATGGAAGATCGCTCGCGATAATTCCCGCGAACTTGCCGGCACGTATCGTGAAGAACATCCGGGAACTTGCGGTCAGGGCGTTTACTGTGCTCGATGGTGCCGGCATGGCGCGTGTGGATTTCTTTGTCACGAAAACCACAAATCGAATCTATCTGAACGAGATCAACACGATTCCCGGATTCACATCAATCAGCATGTATCCGAAATTGTGGGAGGCATCCGGGATATCGTATTCGGAATTGCTCGATCGCCTCATTGACCTCGCACTCAAGCGTCACGCGCAGAAGAGCGCCATCAGGACGGCGTATCAACCGGCGAAGGAATGGTACAAATCCTGATCAGAGTCTCCTCGCAACGAACGATCCCTTGTCCTCGACGATGAGACGCCCTTTCATCCACCGTCCCCTGATGTCCGCGCTTCCCACACTTCCTTCCAACACATAGAAACAGTCGTGGCATCCGACCGCGAGGTCGAGAAAGATCGTCTCGTTGTTGAATGTTCCGGCAAGAGAAATCTTCTGTTCATCATTCAGCAGAAGTTCTCCCCGCAGCGCCGATCCACCTTCACTTACGATGTCAAGTACGCCTGACTGTTTCACCGTTCCCGTAGAATCAACTGCGACATATTCATATCTTCCTGTTGGCGTTACTCTTGATTCGACTGTGGAATCCCGGCAGGAAGCCACGATCAACGCAGCACCGACGACCAGCCAAACGTCCATCCTCCTCTTCATATCTCCCTCCGCACGCTTTGATTTTCATATATCCTGCAGTGCCAGGTTCAATCTGTTCAACGCAAATGCGGGTCAACTGGGTTCCCATATTCTGTTGCGCAATTTCCGACATTCTGTTTGATGCTGTCGACCATACGCTCGTCCGGCGCTTGTCGGGATACGCTACTCAGCGTAGAGGATTTTTCATCGATTGGTCGCGCCGGGGCTGAGGTATATATCACATGATCTTGAATGTGCCTCGCAGCATTCCTATACTTTGGATGCGTATGTAAAGCACCACTGTTCAATGAAATAAGACTCATGCATTCTTCGTGAAGGCATGAGTCTTTTTTGTTTTTCGTCATCATATCAACTTATCAGGGGAGGTTCTATGCGTCATGCTCTAAAGACTCTCTTGCTTTTGGGGTTGCTGGTCTGTGGAGGAACGATTGCGTTGGGGGAGAATGACCGTGACAGCTTCAGGCAAGATGAAGAGAAGTATCAACAACTCAAGGCGAACGGAATGTTGCCGCAGCCGGCGCAAGTTGTGGCGCCACGTGCAAGTGAGATTCCGTTTGTACCTCAACTGTGTGGCAGTGCTGAACTGCCAATTCCACTCGATGCCGGATTCACGCGACTGAACCCGCCGGATACGACCTATCGGGTAGCACCGTTCACGAATGGCGCCCCTCCCCTCTACAGAAATGATGATGGTTCAACAGATTCGATACCGCTATCGTTTCCATTCACGTTTTTCGGATTGCAGTATCGCCGCGTCTACATCAACAACAACGGCAACATCTCGTTCAGCGCGCGATACGGAACCTACACATCCACCGGATTTCCCATTCGCGGCAATGACATGATCGCGGCGTTCTGGGCCGATGTTGACACT
>CAYJNF010000452.1:0-3664 GCA_964370915.1 uncultured Chitinophagales bacterium | reverse complement strand
GCGCTGTCCCTTGCGGAGATGAGTGACTCCTTCGCCAAGTTCGTCCACGATACCCACCACATCATAGCCAGGGGCAAACGGAGGCTTCTGTTTGACGCCGAAATAAATGCCTTTGCGAACCATCGTATCGGTGAAACAGGCGCTGGTGGCCAGGGTCTTGATCCGCACCTCGCCTTTTTTGGGCGCAGGCAGCTGGTTCTCGTCCACCACTTTGAGGACTTCGGGGCCGCCGAATTTTGTAATGACCACTTTTTTGTAACTCATGGATCATTTCCTTTTAGTTGGCCGCCACCAGGAACAGGGAGAAAACCACCAGAAAGGCCGCAAGGTAGCCCCAGTTTCTCCACCGCGCAGCGAGTTGAAAATACTGTTCGGGAAGTTCCCTGCCTTCGCCCAGGTCGGCGCACAGTTTCAACTGTTTCTTCTGGGTCGGGATCAGGAAAAGACTCCATACGATGCCCGAGAGAATAAAGGAGCCCATGGCAATGCTCAAGGCGGGAGTGGCGTAAATATTCAGGCCAAGCCTGGGAGCGAGAAGGTTTCCACTGAGCGCCGTCAGCATGGCGGCAGGCCCCATGAGCAGGTTATCGGTCAGCATGACGGTCTTGTTGGCGAACAGCATAACTTTGGGTTCCCTGGTGCGCTCTGCGCCAAGTTTCCAGAACAGCATCAAAATGATGTCGCCCACAAAGAGGGTTGCAGCCAGGACAAAAAGTACTTTCAACGGTGTAATCATGATATTCCCTTTCCTTTTACGAATTGCTCCGACGTAATCTATGCCTGGAATGGATTCAGGCTTTTGCGGGCAGCCGCTTGCGGAGCGCGTCGGCGCTGGACGATCCATTCGGCGATGATCAGGTTGGGAACCCAGCACAGCCACATGACCACGCGATAGGCTTCCACGAACAGGGCGTCGAAGTTACCTGCGTATTTCGTTGCAAGGAAGGGCACCTGCGTGCCGATCAGGATTCCCAGCCACAGGCGCAGGGTGACGGCGGCGAAGGTCAGCCCGAAGCTGCGGATCATCCACTCGCGGTGCGCGATCACGTTCCCCGCACGGATGCTGGAGTAGGCCTTCCAGCCCGTCGCCAGCCAGAGCACGGCCAGCGACATCAGGCCGATTTCGCCGACCAACCCCGAGATCATGCCAGGCGCAATGAGGAAGGCCGAGAGTCCGCCGAGCAGTATCCCGACCAGGTAGATGCGTCCCATCCAGCGGTGGAGAGTCGGCCTGCGCTTGCGGAGTCCGTTCAGGAATTGGAACGGGCCGAGGATCAGCGCGATGCCTGCCGCGAAGGCGTGCGTGTAGAGTCCAGCCTGACGCAGGGGCGTCTCGCTGGCATAGCGCGCGGTGGCGTTGTTGAAGTTGGCAGGATTGAACGTGACGTATGGCGCAACCGCGACGATGGCCACGCCGATGGCGAGAAAAGCCATCACGATCCAGGGAAGTTGTCTTTTGAAAAAATTGGTTTTGTTCATGATTCTCTCGTATTTCACTTGATGATCTTGTAAGGCTGAGCCCTGATGGATTTCTGCACGCCGTATCCTTTGGCCTGCTGCCTCCAGCCGAATCCGCCCATGAACCTGTACAGCCAGTTGGGGACGGAGGGCCTGGCGAGCAGGTCACGCGCGGATTGTGGGACGGGTTGTCCATTTGCGAGAGCTTCGGCGGCCAGGTCGAGACTCTGGCGAATCGGGATGGCGCGCCCGTCCATGTCCTGCAACGCTGCGCCGTGGACGAGTCCTTCTCCGCCGCCGAGGGCCAGCGAGCCGAGCCAGGTCATGCCCGTCTGACGGGCGAACTGGGCGCAGATGGCCAGGGCCGTGTCGTTGTGATGCGCTTCGGGGAATCCGCAGTTGGCGATGGCGGTGAAGCGTTGTTCCACTTTCGCGGTGGCGCGGTGCGCGGCGATCTTCTCCAGCGCGGAGATGACGGGGGCGGGCAGGCTGTCCACGTAGAGCGGAAAGGCCAGCACGACCAGGTCGGCTTGATCCAATTTCTCCAGTGCGAGCCGAGTCCGCTCGGCGGAGTTGAACGAGGTGTAGATCTGGATCGTCTCGGTCTCGACTCCGCGCGCGGAAAGTTGCTCCATCAGGTAGCCGCCCAGCGAAGCGGAGGTGCTCTTCTTCGTGCGCGGACTGCCGACCAGCAATACGGCGCGTTTGACGGGAGCGGCCGCAATGGAGGAAACTTCCATCGTGGGCAGGGCAGGCGCGGGGGCGGAGGTTTTGCGCTGCGCGTCCGCCAGCCAGCCGCTGACCTGTTCCGCCAAATCCATTTTGGGATTCACGACTCCGCTCACTGAAGTGGATGCGTACATGTTGATGGCGTTGCGATGGGCCAGGTGATGGAAGATTGCCTCGGCCTGCGCATCGGGCGAATCCATCCAGCCGATGGTGAGGGTGTTGGGATAGCGTTCATAACGCCGCTGGTGGTGGATCTCGCCGTTGATGCTGGTGAAGAAAGGCGCGATGTTTTGGATTTGGTGGTCGACCATGCGCTTGAGCGCGGAGGAAACGCCGCCGAAGGTGACGGGCGTGAGGTAGACGATCAGGTCGCTGTGCATGATCTTCTCGGCGATGACGCGGTTGTCGTCGTCGGTGTTGCACAGGCCAGGGCTGCGCACCCAGCAGAAGAAGTCGCCTGCGCAGTTGCCGATTTTCTGTTCGCGCAGGACAAGGGTCTCCGCATCGGGGAGTTGGGCGCGCAAGGCGGCGTTGAGGTTGGCAGCGGTGGCGTCGCCAGGATGCGAGCCGTCGAGGATGAGAGTCTTCATCAGTTTTATCCTTTGTGAGCCAGCAGGCGGATGCCGAGCAGGATGACCCATAGCGCCCAGACGATGTACGCGATGGCGTTGACCAGTCCCACGAAGGGCACGCCTGCGGGTTCGAGCACGCCGACCAAAATCCCGAGCGCGGAGAGGATGCCCATCCAGCCAAGCCAGGCGGAGAAGATCTTCGATTTGGGCATAGCCAGCGAGATCAGGATGCTCCACAGCGCGGTGAACAGATAGCCGAGGTGCTCGCCCACGCCCACACCCGCGTATTGATTGAAGGCGGTGAAGGTCACTTTAATAGCGGCGCGGGTCGCCTCGCTGGAGGCGGGGTCGAGGTAGGTCGAGGCCAGCGTCGGCACGAGGAAGGGCCAGCGGATGAAGCCCAGCATCTGCACCACGCCTGCGATCACGCCGAAGGCCGTGGCGATGACCATGTACGGCGTATCTTCGCGCGTCAGGTAGGGATGCAGCAGGAGCGCAATCGGGATGAACAGGATGGACGAGACGACCATCGCGTACCAGTTGGCGATCAGCCCCGAGCCGCCTGCGGAGAATTTTTCCATGACGGTGACAGCGGGCTGGCGCAGAATGTCGGGATACTCAAAGTTGATTTGCAGCAGGGTAAAGGCCGCCATGAAAAGCACGGGCGTGGCGATCAACAGCAGGGCGGTCAATGTGCGGTGGGTCTTCTGGTTCATGTGATATTCCTTTCTGTCCGTATTTTGGCAACATTTAAGCACCGCAGCGACGGTGAAATCGCGCGGGAAAATTGGTTTGTTGAAGAAAATTCGATTGTGGTTTTACAAGTATTGAAGCAGCATGGTCACGACCTCACGGCGGAAAACCTCGCCAGGGTCGGTAATGACCGATGGAACATGGTGACCGAT
>CAYJNF010000451.1:0-3676 GCA_964370915.1 uncultured Chitinophagales bacterium | reverse complement strand
TCCGCGCCGTGAAGCGGCCCGACCGCTGACCCGAAAGGCAATCGCATGAGTAACCTTAACGATTTGATGGAACCGCTCCAAAGCTGGATTCTCTGGCTGAGGCTGCGCCGCGCCTGGACCTGGGGTCTGCGCGGCCTGACCTTCGGTGCAGCGCTCGCCCTTGTGATGGGAGCTACGCTCTTGTGGAATGCCCGCCTGCTGCGCTCGGAATTCCTCGTGCTGACAGGTGGAATGCTGCTGATGGGAACCTCCATCGCCGCCCTGATTGCCGCCCTCTGGCCTGTTTCCGTTTCATGGGCCGCCCGCCACTTTGACGGGGTCTTCGGCCTGGGCGAACGCGTCAGCACCGCGCTGGAGTTGAGTCAGTCCAAAACAGACTATCCCGCGAATCTCGTCTCGTTGCAGCGGGCGGACGCCGTCCGCGCGGCGCGGGATGTCAATCCGCGCGGGAGGATGCCGCTGAAACTTCCGCGACTCGAAACGCTGGTCACGCTCATCCTGCTGGCCGTCTTGGCACTGACCTGGTTCCGCGGCGGGCAATGGTTCGCCGCCTCACAGCAGGCGCGCAACGTGCAGCAGGCGGTTAAGGAAGAAACCCAAAGCATCGAAGAACTCATCGCGCAGATCGAACAAAACAGTGCATTGACCGAGGCACAGAAGCAGTCCCTGACCGAACCGTTGAAGCAGGCTATGCAGGACTTGAACGAGAATCCCTCGCTCGAAAATTCGGTGGCCGTGCTAACCAACTCGGGCGAGAAACTGCAATCCCTGTCCGATGCGCAGACCCAGCAGATGCAACAAGGTTTGCAGAACGCAGGCCAGAATCTTGCGGGCCAGGAAGGCAGTCCGCTGCAATCGGTGGGACAGCAGCTCGCCCAGGGCGACATCGTCAGCGCGGCGTCGGAGTTGAAGAACATCGATGTCAGCAAGCTGAGTCAGGCCGAGCAAGGACAACTGGCCGACCAGCTTAATCAGATGGCGCAATCCCTCGGCGCGAGCGACCCGCAGTTATCGCAGCAATTGCAACAAGCCGCCCAGGCCTTGCAAAGCGGTGACCAGGCGGCTGCGCAGCAGGCACTCCAAGATGCTGCCCAGGCCCTGGCCCAAAGCGGACAGCAAGTCGCCTACTCGCAGACCGCCCAACAGGCCGCGGCTCAACTGGGACAAGGCGCAAGTCAAGTCGTGGCGGCGGGCGGAAGCCAGCAAGGCAACAGTCAACAGGCAGGCACCCAGCCTGGACAGGGTCAGGGACAGACTCCTGGGCAAGGCCAGGGCGGTTCGGGCTCTGGCTCGGGCGATGGACAGGCCTCCCCAGGCGGTGAGTCAGGCACGTCGCCCATCCCGCAGAACGCGCCCAGCGACGGCGGCCAGACCACCTATGAGCCGATCTACGCGCCCTCCTTGCTGGGCGGTCAAGGCGGCCCGAACGTCAACCTGCCTGGCTCGGGCGACAACAGCGGTGACGTGATCGGACAAGGCCCCACCACCCCAGGCGACCCGAGCGCCAGCCTGGTGCCATACAACGAAGTCTACTCGCAGTATGACCAGGTCAACCAGCAGGCCATGCAAAACACCTCGATCCCGTTCCAGTTCATCACCATCATTCAGAGTTATTTCAACTTGATCAGACCGTAGAAAATTATTGTGTCCCCCTCCCGAAGGACATCGGGACGATGTGATGGAGCATTTTTTTGCGACCGAAGGGTCTCTCGCAATGGGAACAGAGATCCTTCGCTGCGCTCAGGATGACACAAGCAATTGAATGTAAAAAAATCCGTGTGACTCCGCGTAATCCGTGTCATCCGTGTACAATGTTTTTTCTGTTTTATCCAACTCTGTAATCAACCCACAAAACCAGTTCTGGAGACATCCATGACCGAAACCATTTCCGTCGAACAGTTCCGCGAATACGCCGCCCGCGTCGAGAGCGAGGTAGGCAAGGTGATCGTCGGCCAGAACGAGATCGTCCGCCACGTGCTGGTGGGAATCCTCTCGGGCGGGCATGTGCTGCTCGAAGGCGTGCCAGGCCTGGGCAAGACCATGCTCATCCGCACCCTCGGTCAGGCCCTGGACTTGAAATTCTCGCGCATCCAGTTCACGCCCGACCTGATGCCATCCGACATCCTCGGTACCGAGATCCTCAGCGACGAGAACGGCCACCGCGAGTTCCGCTTCCGCCAGGGGCCGATCTTTGCCAACCTGGTGCTGGCCGACGAGATCAACCGCGCCACGCCCAAGACCCAGTCCGCATTGCTGGAGGCCATGCAGGAGAGCTCGGTCACCATTGCGCAACAGACGCATCATCTTGAAGAGCCGTTCTTCGTGCTGGCCACGCAAAACCCACTTGAGATGGAAGGCACGTATCCCTTGCCCGAGGCGCAGCTCGACCGCTTCCTATTCAAAGTCAACGTGAGCCTGCCCGAGGTGGCTGACATGGTCGAGATCCTCGAACGCACCACGGGCAAGGAAACGCCTTCGGCGGGACGGGCCATCAGCGGCGCGGACTTGTTGCAGATGCGCACCCTCGCGCGCGCCGTGCCGCTGGCCTCGCACGTCAAGGAATACATCGCGAAGCTGGTGCTGGCTACACACCCAGAACATCCCACCGCCACGCCGCTCGTGAAAAAGTATGTGCGCTATGGCTCGTCTCCACGCGGCGGACAGGCGCTCGTGCTCGGCAGTAAGGTGACCGCCCTGCTGGCGGGCCGCTACAACGTCGCCTTCGAGGACATCCACTCCGTGGCGCCTGCCGCCTTCCGCCATCGTCTGCTGCTCAACTTCGACGGCCTGGCCGAGGGCGTCTCGACCGACGCGGTGATTGCCGAACTGCTGAAAGAAATGCCGCATTGATCTTCGACGAATCCACGCTCCGCAAGTTGAACCAGCTCAGCCTGGTGGCCTCGCGCATCCGCAAGGGGGCCATCAAGGGTGAGCGCCGTTCGTCGCGGCGCGGCAGCAGCGTGGAGTTTGCCGACTACCGCAACTACGTCCCAGGCGACGACCTGCGCCGCCTGGATTGGAATCTGTACGCGCGCCTGGAGCGTCCCTTCATTAAATTATTCGAGGAGGAGGAAGACCTGGCGGTCTACGTTCTGCTGGACGGTTCCCGTTCGATGGGCTGGGGTGAAGCGGACGAGAACAAGTTCGACTACGTCCGCAAGCTGGTCGCGGGACTGGGAGCGATCGCCATCTCGAACGGAGACCTGCTCTCGGTGGGCCTGCTCCAAAACGGACGCGTGTCCGCCGAGTTTGGCCCCACGCGCGGCGGCGCGGCGCTCTCGCGCTTGTTCAACTTCCTCGAACCACTGCAAGCCGAAGGTGACACCGACCTGAACACCTCGCTGCGGCATTATGCGGTCAAACCGCGCCGCCCTGGACTGCTCATCCTCGTCTCGGATCTGCTCTCCGCCGAAGGCTACGAAGCGGGGCTGCGCCATCTGCAAGGCCGCGGACATGAAGCCGCGCTGGTACACGTCCTCGCCCCCGATGAACTCGATCCGCCCATGGCAGGCGACTTGCAACTCGTCGACGTGGAATCAGGCCAGACCCAGGACGTCTCCCTTGACGGCAGCCTGCGCACCCGCTACAAGGCCCACGTCCAGGAATGGCTGCACACCACGCAGGCCGACTGCCGCAAGCACGACATCCACTACCTCGACCTCGCCACCTCTACGCC
>CAYJNF010000450.1:0-3677 GCA_964370915.1 uncultured Chitinophagales bacterium | reverse complement strand
CGGATCACCGACGGCAAAGACCAGACCTTTACCAAATTGTGCAGATGCCATCACCACATGACCACTATCGGCGAAGACAGCTGTCGCGGGCTTTTGAATCTCCAATGTGCTCAACTCCTTGATGAAGATTCTTCGCACGCCCTTGAACAACAGGTGGTCAGGAAACTTCTCGAATGTGCCTGTCTGATACTCCTTGCCGATGACGTGATTGCGGCTGTCTTCGTTGAATTGAATACCAAATCGTTCTGCCAGCTGATTGAAATGGTCAAACTCCGCATTCCCCTTGTCATTGCCGAACAAAACTAAAATGCCGCCTGTGCTGACCCAGTGGGCTATTGCATTGGAGGCGTTGGAATCGATGGAGTTGGGATTTTCTGTTTCTTTCGGCGTATCAGGGTCAACGATAATGTAAATGCTCGCCCGCTTGAGATGATCTGCCGTTGGCCGTTGACACAACGTGTCAATTGTCGCGCCGGTCTTCGTAATGATCGCTCCGAGTGTTGTGTAGCCCGAGTTGGTCGAATCATGCCAGAGGTAATGGTAGCGAACGGACGTTCCCGTCGAATCTTTGCGCCACTCATTGTTATAGAAATTGTCGAGGAGAACATTTCTCCCGATTCCCTCAAACTTGACATTGGAATCAGGAACAAGATACCGAGCCAGCGGAAGCTCGAGTCGGCGAACTTCTTCGACAACAAGTCGAGCGACTTCCGTTGCTCCGAGCGAAACAAAATGCGTGTCGTCTTTTTTTCCTTTGGGGAGTGCTGAATAGAATCCTGAATCAGCTCGGAGAAATCGTTCTGCAGACTTATCGACGCCAAGGGTTTCGAAGAGCGCTCTGCTTTTTTTCTGCAGGTCGATAACGGCAACATCTTCTTCGGCACCCAATTCACGAACAACGTCAGGATAGTCGCCATGCACATCGAAAAACTTTCCCTGCTCATCAAACCTTCGTCTGCAGACCGGCGTAATGAGAATTGGAATTGCTTTCTTTGATCGGGTTTCGTTGATGATGCGAAGCAAGTTTGTTCGGTAAGCGGTGTGGGGAGCGGCGAAGCGGGTCGTGTCTTCAATCTTGGAGTCGTTATGCCCAAACTGCATGAACACGTAGTCGCCGGGGTGAAGCCTCGCCAACACCACATCCCATCGACCTTCGTTCAAAAAACTCTTCGTGCTTCGGCCATTCCGCGCATGGTTCTCGATCCTGACGCCATCCTGAAGGAACGACGGCAAGAACTGTCCCCATCCGCGTTCGGGATTTCCAACCAATGGCTTGTTTGCCATTGTGGAATCACCGAGCAGGTAAATTGCAGGTTCCCGTTCCGGAGCAAATCCGAGGAACATTAGCCCAATAGCAAATGTGAGCGTTACCCGATTTGATGTGGAGGCCATGTTTACTTAACCGATAACTTGATTGCTTAAAGATCGACCTCGCCCAACGTGTGCAGAGGAATTGCCAGCTGATTATGAGATTCCGTGAAATGAATTACAACCCAACGACCGCATCACGATATGCTTCACCCCGGCCCCACGTGGGGCTTGAGTTTGACGACCTTCTCAAACGAGTCTTTTGCCTGAGCCCGTTTTTCAACGCACGTCTCGCGCAACAGGAGTTGCGTGGGAAGTATCACGTGATGTTCTCGCGTGATCTCGGGACTTGCGATATTCTCCAGCATGATCTGAACGGCGCGCACTCCCATCTCGTGGGTCGGTTGACGTATAACGCTGATCGCCGGAGAAATAAACCTTCCTACATCCGAATCACCAAAGCAGATCAGATCGATGTCGTCGGGAATTTTCAAGCCCAGCTCTTTTGCTGCTTCATATATGCCGAGGGCGACGGGATATGTTGCTGCAAACAGAAACTCAGGCATCGGTCCATTATTGTACAGATGCTTCAGCCCTGCATAGCCATCGTCCTTACCATATCCACCGTTGGTGATCCAACTTTTGTTGATTGGTATACGATTCTCATTCAGGGCTTGCTCGAACCCCGCAAGACGATTCCTGCCGATATTAATTGTCGGATCGCCGCCAACAAAGCCAAGCTTCCGGTATCCAATCTTGATCGCGTGTTCCACTGCTTCGAAAACTCCTGCCCGATCGTCAACAAGCACACTGCTGAATCCCGGCAGAGGCGGCTCAGGTCTTCGATCAAAAAACAGCAATGGAATGCCAAGCCTCCGGATTGACTCAAATATGTCGGTGTCTTTCGTTTCTCGAGAAATGGAGATAAGAATCCCATCCACTCTCATCGCCACAAGAGTCTGCAGATGTTTTCGTTCACGCTCTGCATTCTCTTGTGACACCGTCAGAATGGTTTCGTAGTTCTTTTCGAACGCCGTATTGTAAATTCCTTCGATGACGGCACCAAAAAATGCATGGGCAATTTTCGGCACGACAAGTCCGATCATATTCGAGCGCCGCGAGGAGAGATTCCGCGCAATGATGTTCGGCGTGTAGCCGAGTTCGCTTGCCACCTTCTTCACGCGCTTCGTCGTCTCTTCAGAAATGTCGGGATGTCCGCGCAACGCTTTGGACACGGTCACACGTGAGACCTTCAGGCGCCGGGCAATATCTTCAAGCGTAATATGTGAGCTTCGTTTCACGGATGTTCCTTCTCGGCAACGGTTGTGCCTGATAGAGTTCTATGGTTGTTGATCAATCTTCACAGATCGCTTCGCAGCGATCTTCTCAATTTCAATTGCTGAAAGTAGAAGAGGACCAACACCCTTCATATCATTGGTCCGTTGTGATTCGGCTGTGTAGTATCCAAACGTCCCATCCCGGTATGGTTTGCCACCCAACCCTGCTCCCTTGATGGTATTGTGCAAGTCCACAAATCCGTTGCTGTCCACCGACACATGGTGTCGAAGGATTGCATCGAATGATCGTCTTGCTTCAACAGCAAATTTCTTGTCAAGATATTTCAGCCTTGCTCCTTTCGCAAAGGCATATGTAAACATTGCCGCTGAAGAGGATTCAAAATAATTCCCCGCTCGACTACCTTGATCGAGCACCAGGTACCAGAGATGAGATTTCTTGTCGCGCCATTTCAGCAGGCCGTTGGAAACATCCTTGAGTATCGCCAGCAATTCTGTGCGTTTGGGATGTTGTCGTGGGAAGTACTCCAATGCATCCACAAGACCCATGACGTACCAACCCATAGCCCTGCCCCAGAAACTCGGGGAACAACCCGTGAGACTGTCGGCCCAAGGCATCTGCCTGCTTTCATCCCAACCGTGGTAATACAAGCCTGTCCTGGCATCGCGCGTATGTCGGGCTACCCAAATAAACTGGTTGGCGATATCATCAAAAGCCTGTTGCTCGTTATTGAGTTGTGCATACATTGCGTAGAATGGTTCGGCCATGTACAGACCATCCAACCACATCTGGAACGGATAGATCTTCTTGTGCCAGAAGCCTCCTTCGTTCGTTCGAGGCTGTTCGCTCAGTTGCCGGCGGAGCGTGTCGGCCGCACGTTTGAACTTCTCATTTTTTGTCTTCGCATATACCACAAGCAACGATCGTCCCGGAGCAATGAGATCGAGATTGTAGTCAGACCGCTTGTACAACTTGATGCGTCCATCTGCATCTACGGATTGGTCAAGATTCTTTTCGACGAATTCATAGAATTCATTCCGCCCCGAGTGCAGGGACATTTGATAGAATGCCCA
>CAYJNF010000449.1:0-3677 GCA_964370915.1 uncultured Chitinophagales bacterium | reverse complement strand
ACTCTGTCTTGGTCGAATCGCCGGCAACTCTGAGTGTATTGACTAGGTAGTCGTACACGATCGCTGCGACGCGGGCGTGACCGGCGGCATTGAAGTGTTCGTCAACGGGAAAGAAATCCTCCTGACCAAGCTCGCGGGTAGCTTCGACAAACGGAATGCTGTCACGCCGGCACACGGTCTCCACAAACTCCGTCTTCTCCAGCTTCTGTTCGCGCAACTGATGTTTGTTGGTAAAGAGGACAAGTCCAAACTTCATGCCTTGCCCTTCCACATACTTCTTCGTCTCAAGAATGAGCTTCCGCGTGATTTCATATTGATACTCCTGAGAAGCGCCCTGAACATGTTTCGTCTCATCACCCAAATTCATTACCGAAGCAGATTCAATCACATTTTTTAGATAGAAGACGAGATACGACGATTCATACAGCCAGCGTTTAAATGACAACACCTGCTGCTTCATCCATGATGTTGTGTTCTCAGGAAAGACAAGGCTGCCTGCTGAATCGAGGTAGGCAAACTCCCGGCGCAGATTGTCTTCAAAGTCATTTCCCGTGTAGAAAAAGAGAACCACTATATCCGGTCGGAGTTGATGCTGATATTTCTTGAGTGCCAGCAACTCCTGCGCGGTCGAATACCCCTGCGATGAAAGCGCCACAATGTCCACGGACGCATGCGACGCCTTTGTCAGACGCTTTCTGACGATGGCGACGAACGATTGGTCGAATGGCACCTCGAGATTTTCGATGAACGAATCTCCCAGAAACGCGATGCGCTCGTCGACAGAGCTGCGCGGTTGAACCTCATCGTCCCGAAATCCCAGCTCATTGTAACGGAAGGAAACACGAATGCCGTCCTCTTTGCGTATGTATGTTCCCTCACCACCAGGCTCGCCGCGCCATCCCAGTTCGTTGTCATAGATCGCCAGACGTTTCGTTTCCTGGGGAATGAACAGTCGGACGACTAATTCCGCCATCACAAGTGAGAACAATACGGAACCGGCAAACAAGAGGAACGTTTTCCTGAGGTTGGACATGGGCAACATTATTCTGATAGTGACGGTGATGTTGTGGCATTTGCGCTGAGTCGCGGTTCGCCGCGAACAATTGCGTGCGGAGCGTCGCAGGTCGAGTGTTACAATTCGAACATCAACCCCTGTCGCTGGAGCTTCTCGTATTTTTCCGAATCAAACTCGTAGAGAAAGGCCGGACGCCTGCCGCTGTTGCGGTCTGTCTCCGGAAGTCGCTTCACAAAATGCATCCCGAGTATCTTCTTCCGGAAATTGCGCTTGTCGAGGTCCTTGCCGAGAATTACTTCGTACAATCTTTGCAGCTGGGGCAGCGTGAATTTCTTTGGCAGAATTTCGAAGCCAATGGGCTGATAGCGGACGCGTTTGCGAAGTTTCTCCAGAGCAACCTGCATGATTTCGAGATGATCAAACGGCAGCTTCGGGACGTCCCGGATAGGGAACCATCTGACCTCTGTTGAATCGGAACCGGGCTTCAGTGCGTACTGCTCCGGACAGATGAGCGCGACATGTCCGATGGTAAACACACGCCACAAGGGATACCGTTCCACAGCATCGAAGACGCCAACTTCTTCGAGATAGGTACTCCTGACACCCGTTGTTTGCTCCAATACGCGCTGTGCGGCTTCCAGAACACGCTCTCCTTTGTTGACGAACCCGCCCGGCAGAGACCACATCCCTTTGCCCGGCTGAGAGGCTCGTTTCCTCAAGAGTACTTCCAGCTCGGAATCCTCATAGCCGAAGATTACGCAGTCGATAGAGATAGTCTTGATGATGTTTTTCAGAATCACCGCCATGATGATCTCTGTGAAGTTGGTCGAACGACATGAGTGCATACACTCTGGGATTAATATACATAAAGTGTCTCGAATACACATTAAGAGTGTATATGAAACACATTTTATTCTTGCCTTTGTCGCGGAACTCTCGTATACAAGACACCAGTGCACGTAAAGCACAGTCAACAACACCTTTGCAGCATTACCCCTTCAATTCCTTCGAGAACATTGCAAAAGAACAACACCATGAAGACGAGCATTGTCATTCTGCTTACGACGATCGTTTCACTTACGGCTCAGGCACAGACAAACCTCTCCAACGTTTGGGTTGCCGATAATGGCGACGGCACATTCAAGAATCCGATTCTCAACGCCGACTATTCGGATCCCGACGTTCTTCGCGTTGGTGACGACTACTATCTCGTCGCGTCAAGCTTCGATGCCGTGCCCGGACTTCCAATTCTCCACTCAAAGGATCTGGTCAACTGGACCATCGTCGCACACGCGTTGCATCGGCAGCCGCCGTACGAAGTGTTCTCGCGGGTGCAGCACGGAAACGGAGCCTGGGCGCCGGCGATTCGCTACCACAAGAATGAATTCTATATCTACTATCCTGATCCCGATCGGGGTATCTATCTGACGAAGGCAAAAAACATCCGGGGTGCGTGGAGTGAACCGTTGATGGTCGAAGCGGGGAGCGGCCTGATCGATCCATGTCCGTTGTGGGATGACGATGGCAAGGCGTATCTCGTCCACGCATACGCGGGAAGCCGTGCGACGATCAAGAGCATTCTCGTCGTCAAACGAATGAATCCCGAAGGAACAAAAGTTGTTTCCGATCCCATTCTCGTATTTGACGGACACGATGGACACCCCACAGTCGAAGGACCGAAGTTCTACAATCGGAACGGTTACTACTACATTTTTGCTCCGGCCGGTGGTGTCTCAACAGGCTGGCAGTTGGTGCTGCGAAGTAAGAACGTGCTTGGTCCGTACGAAGATAAAGTTGTACTGCATCAAGGAACATCAACCATCAACGGCCCGCACCAGGGAGCGTGGGTGACGACGGCAACCGGTGAGGACTGGTTTCTGCATTTTCAGGATAGGGATGTCTATGGTCGCGTTGTTCTCCTTCAACCAATGACATGGAAAAATGACTGGCCAGTGATTGGCATAGACAAGGACGGCGACGGCAAAGGCGAGCCTATACTCACATACAAAAAGCCAAACGTCGGGAGAGTGTACCCGCGCATGACGCCGCAGGAAAGCGATGAATTCAATTCACCCGACCTCGGTTTGCAGTGGCAATGGCAGGCAAATCCCGACCAGAAATGGGCAATGACGACAGGACATCTTGGCTATCTGAGAATGAATGCCGCAAGGATGCCCGACTCGGCGAAGAACTACTGGGATGTGCCGGCTGTGCTTCTCCAGAAATTTCCGGCAGAAGAGTTTCGTGCGACAGTCAAGGTCTCATTCAAGCCGCGGTTTGTGCACGATAAATTTGGATTGATCGTCCTGGGAATGAGCTATGCGAGTATTGCACTCACGCAGAAAGAGGACGGAGTTTATCTCACGCAACGCATGTGTGCTGACGCGAACAAAGGTAAGTCAGAAGTGGAAACAGCAAGCGAACGACTGAGCGATTCAACCGCATACCTGAAGATCACTGTGGGAAAGGGAGCGATCTGCACGTTTAGCTACAGTACCAATGGCTCTACCTACACGTCACTCCCCCAATCATTCCAAGCCGTTCGTGGACAGTGGATCGGCGCGAAGATTGGCATGTTCTGTTCTTCGACCACTTTGACAAACGACAGTGGTTACGCAGATGTTGATTGGTTCAGAATAGAGTGAACACAAACGTCTTGCAT
>CAYJNF010000448.1:0-3691 GCA_964370915.1 uncultured Chitinophagales bacterium | reverse complement strand
CAGTAGGGGATGTCGAGCGCCTTTTGCAGATAGGGGATGCGCACCAGAAGCTGATACGCGATCAGGGGATGCCGCATGACGATATCGCGTTCGGCACGAGTCAACGGGCCTGTCTTACGCAGAATCTCATCGGGGATGGCCATCTTGCCGATGTCGTGCAGGATTGCGCCGCGGCGGATATGTTCCATGTCAGCGGGGGAAATGCCGATGGCCTGGGCCAGTTTGAGGGTCAGTTCGGTGACGCGGCGGGAGTGACCCTCCGTCTCCTTGTCGCGCAACTCCAGGGCGTTGGCCCAGCCCTCGAGGGTGGTGTCGTAGGCTTCCGCCAGTTCCTCGGTGCGCATCTGTACGCGCTGTTCAAGATCCTCGTTGAGTTCGCGTAGCTTCCACTGAAGGCTGGCGTAGGAAGTAATATCCCTGGCGACGAAGATGCGCCCCTGATATAACCCGCGGCTATCGTGCAGCAGGGTGGATTTGACATCAAAGTGATAGTAGCTGCCGCTGCGTTCAACGACGACCTCGAGATTGGCATCAGCGGGCTCATTAAATTTTTCCAGCACCACAGGCCATTCAGAAAAAAAAGGCGCCGCAAATTTTCCTATAACCTGGGAGGGAGACAGTTCGAGCAGTTGTAATGCGCTTGGATTGATATCGATGATGCGGTTGTGTGAATCGAGCACAAAGACTAGGTCGGTCATATTCTCGAGAATCTTGTCGCGCGCGATGTGGACGATGTTCAGCCAGCGGTAACGGAAAATACCCCAGGCGATGATCAGGTCACCGATGGCGCTCGTAATCGGGGTGGAGTCGCGCAGGCCCGTAAAACTCAAATTCAGATAAGGCAGGAATGTGCCAAACACAGGAATCAGCAGGCCGACGATGACCGTCGTCACCTGGGCGCGGTAGACCTGATGCGGCCGCAGAAACCGTTGGGCGAGCAGGATAAAGGCAGCCAGAGAGGCCAGATAACCGTAGCCTGCAAAGAGATTAACAAACCAGTTGAAATCGTATTGAAGTTCGCCGAAGATGAAAGTTGAATCAAAGGTGGGGTTGGGGTAGACCAGATGCAGCCAGGGATCGGCAAGAACGCCGAGGATCAGAAGGGTGGGCGGAATGCCCGCCAGCGTTGGGAAGACTTTGGGAAGAGGAATTTTATATTCTGTGTACTGAACCGCAAAATAGGGAATCGTGTACGAAAGAACGGCAAAGAAAATCCACTGGAATTTGTCCCATAGCAATTTCCCGCTGAGATCGGGACTCAGAAGTTCACAGATAAACCCGAAAATGATCAGGGTTTGAGAGCTGGTCAGAACAGCGTAGGCTTTGGCTCCCGTCACCTGGCGGTGTTTCCACACGTAAATCGTGATCCCCAGCGACAGGAGGAGGGAGAATAAATATGGAAGCAGATAAAGGATTTCTGTCCTGGTCATACGCCTCGCAAATTTTCAAATCTCCCAGCAGGTTGAATCAATCCCAACCTTTAAAGCCCATCCGAATCACAGAGCGCGAACTTAAGGCCGTAGTCCGAGGGATTGTTGGATGGACACGAGAATGACACCCAATAAAATCTTCAATATAATTATACCCAGCGCGGTCATAAATTGCGCCTTTTTCGAGGCGGGAAAGCGCATATAGACAGCAGAGGCGACCCGCAGGTCGCCTCTGGTTATTAACTGGGTTTTATTTGGCCTTCATCGCCTTCCAGACCTTCTCAGGCGTGACGGGATTCTCATCGATGTTGATGCCGACCGCGTCGAGCACGGCGTTGCCGACGGCGGGCGCGACGCCGTCCATGGGGATCTCGGCCACGGCCTTGACGCCGAACGGGTGACTCGGCTCGAAGGTCTCGACGAAGATGGTTTCGAGCTCGGGCATCTCGTCCGCGCGGAAGAGGTGATAGCGGTCGAAGTCGCGTTCAAGGGCGTTGCCCTTGTCATCGTAGCGCATCTCTTCGCAGACGGCGTAGCCGAGAGCCTGGGTCATGCCGCCCTCGATCTGGCCCGAAGCCGTGAGCGGATTGACGATCACGCCCGAGTCGACGGCCATGACTAGTTTATCCACGGTGACCTGGCCTGTTTCGGTATCCACGGTCACCTCGGCAAACTGTGCGCCGAAAGGCGGCGGCGAGACGGGCGAGACGTAGGAGGCGACGCCCATGATCTGCTCCTGGTTGTTCTTATGCAGCGAGTCGAGCGCGATCTCGGCCATGGTCACGGAGCGGCCGTCGGGTGCCGTTGCCTTGCGGTCGGCCAGGCGGATGTTCGCGGCGTCGGATTCGGGCAGTCCCAGCATCATGGTGGCGCGGATGCGGATGCGCTCGGCGGCAATCTTGGCGGCATTCGTCGCCGCGGTACCTGAGATGTACGTGGTGGACGAAGCATACGCACCCACATCGAAGGGGGTGAAGTCGGTGTCTGACGAGTAACAGATCACATCCTCCAGCGGCACGCCCAGGGTTTCCGCGGCCATCTGCGCCAGCACGGTATCGGAGCCTGTGCCGAGATCGGTCGCGCCGACCAGTAGGTTGAAGGAGCCGTCGTCGTTCATCTTGATGGAAGCGCCGCCCATATCGAGGTAGGGGATGGCGGTGCCTTGCATGACCATCGCCACGCCGATGCCCTTCCTTTTGGTCGAAGGTCGAAGGTCGCGGGTCAAGCCCGACTTTTGACTTTCGACTTTTGACCCAGAATTGCGCCATTCCTCATTCCCATATTTATCATCCCAGCCGATGGCGGCGCGAGCTTGGGCCACGCATTGTTCCAGTCCAACCGTTTGGATGATCTCGGGGCGTGGTTCGCGGCCTTCGTTCCAGGCGGTGGAGAAGGGATGGTATTCGCCAGGGTGGATGGCGTTTTTGAGGCGGAAATCAATCGGGTCGAAGCCCATCGCGCGGGCGATCTTTTCGAGGTGGCGGTCGAGCGGCCAATAGCCTTGCGGCACGCCATAACCGCGGAACGCGCCCGCGGGCGGGGTGTTGGTGTAGACCACGTCCGCGTAGAAGCGGATGTTGGGCGCCTTGCGATATTCGCCGTCGCCGACGTAGAGCGCCATCGACTTGTGGCCTGTGTTGCCCGTGACGGTCAGCGCATGACAGCCGTACGCGCCCGTATCCGACAGCGCGTACATCGAGTTGGCCGTGATGGTGCCATCCTTCTTGACGCCTGTCTTCATCTTGACGCGCATGGGGTGGCGCGAGCGCGAAGCGATAAATTCCTCGTCGCGGGTATATTCATACAGCACGGGGCGCTTGGTGGCAATCGTCAGGTGCGCGGCCACATCTTCCATCAAGACTTCCTGCTTGCCGCCGAAGCCGCCGCCGATGCGCGGCTTGACCACGCGGATGCGCTTGACGGGCAGGCCCAGCACGGGCGCCATCATCCTGCGCACGTGGAACGGAACCTGCGTGGAGGTGCGGATAACGAGGCGGTCGTCCTCGTCCCAGTAGGTGACAACAACGTGCGGCTCGATGTGCGCCTGCTGCACCTTGGGCACTAGGTATTCGGCCTCGAAGATTTCATCGGCCTCGGCAAAGCCTTTTTCCACGTCACCGATGTCGATGCGGATCTCAGCGGCCAGATTCTTTTCTGGATTGGAATCCGCGAAGTTGACGTACTCAGGCTCATCGTGGATGCGGATGGCTTTGGGATCCATCGATTCGCGCGAGTCGAGGATGGCGGGCAGAATCTCGTAC
>CAYJNF010000447.1:0-3700 GCA_964370915.1 uncultured Chitinophagales bacterium | reverse complement strand
AGCACACAGGGCAGAGGTCATTCTCATTGTCGGTCATTCCGATAATCTTCCCCGCATCATAGGCAAGCTGGGCATTGCGAATCCACCGGTGATTGGACGATCGGAGTTTGACGATCTGTTCATCGTGACGGTGTTCCGCTTCCGGTCTACGTTGACGCGAGTAAAATTCGCCCAACCTTCTTTCTAATCTTCCCTCTAAAGCCTTCAGAGCGTTAGCCAGTGCCCCTCCAACTAATTGTCTATACAACCAAGGGGCACAGTGCCGCATCCAACATGCAGTTACTGCGGATTTTTATCTATTTCATTGAGTTGGAACGGCGCTAGATCAACGGCACTCTTGAGCGGCCCCGGTGATCCCGCCCTTGCGGCTGTTGCGGTGGGCCCGCGTGTCCGCCCAGTGACGGCGGAAAACTTGTTCGCTTATGGTCAGGCGTGGAGAGGTACGTGATCCAGGAAAGCAACTCCGTGAGCGGACTCCCTTTCTTGAAGAAGCCTTCAACCTTCGGGCTTTTGATCATTTCCAGTGTTGACTGATCGTCGTAGCCTGACATGAAGAGAAACGGCATCTGCCTCTTCTCCGGCATTTCACGGACAATGTTCCGCAAACGAATGCCATCCATGTTCGGCATGTACACGTCGGAGATGATCATGTCGAACGAATGCGAGGCGAGCTTTGCAAGAGCATCTTCGCCATCTGCGGCAGTGCACACGGTGTGTCCCTCGGCAGTCAGCAGAGTTCTCATCGACATTCTGACAACAGAGTCATCATCGACAACAAGCAAGTTCATACCTTACCCTCTCAACAATGATCCGTTCAATCACTTCTGTCTGGTTATCGGTAGAAAATAGGAAGAAATCAAGACCTCGAAAATTAAATTTTATGATGCTTGAGACAGAGTTGAGATTAAGATTGAGTTTGAGGTCGACACTGAAGTTGAGAGGTATGCAGCCGCTACGTGTTTCCGCCGTTGTGCGTAAGATTCCAAATCCGTATCTTGGTGCGGATTGTTCTTTGCAGGGTGAAGGTGAAAACGAAGCGTGTTGTTGTTGCGATGAGCGGAGGAGTTGATTCTTCTGTTGTTGCGGGTATTCTCGCCGGGCAGGGGTATGACCTCATCGGCATCACGATCAAAACATACCGATACGATGACGTTGGCGGCAACGTTGGCAACGAGAGCAGCTGCTGTTCAATGGACGGCATCAACGACGCACGCGCCGTGGCGATGAAGCTGGGTTTTCCACACTATGTGCTCGACTTCAGCGAGCGGTTCGGCGCAGAGGTGATCGATAATTTCGTGGATGAATATCTGAACGGCAGAACTCCGAATCCGTGTGTTATCTGCAACAGGAAGATCAAGTGGGAGGAGTTGATTCGAAAATCGGAAGCTCTTGGCGCGGACTACATCGCGACCGGCCATTATGCAAACGTTCTCCTCGATGCGACCAGCGGACGATATTACATTTCCCGCGGACGTGACGAGTCAAAGGATCAGTCGTACGCACTTTGGGGTCTAACGCAGGAGTCGCTGAGCAAAACACTGTTCCCATTGTCGGGGATGACCAAAACGGAATCGCGTGCGCTGGGTGAGCAACTCGGCTTGCCCAATATGCAGAAGCCCGAGAGCTTTGAGATTTGCTTCATCCCTGATAACAACTATGAGCGATTTCTCAAAGAGCGCGTGCCCGACCTTGAGCAGAAGGTCGCAAACGGTGAGATTGCGCTGGACGGTCAGGTCGTCGGACAGCACCGGGGATTTCCATTCTACACCATTGGCCAGCGGAGAAGCATCGGGGTGTTCCGCCCCGAACCTCTCTACGTAACGGACATCGACCATAACAACAACCGCATTGAAGTTGGCAGAGAAGACAAGCTCTACAAAAGCGGGCTTATCGCGACAAACGTCAACATGCAGAAGTACCCCGACTGCAAATTGCCCTTGCGTGTCCACGCGAAGATTCGCTACAAGGATGCAGGCGGTGCAGCAATGATACAGGAATTGCCGGACGGTCGCGTGAGCGTGATGTTTGATGAGAAGCGCAGGGCGATCACGCCCGGACAATCGGTGGTCTTCTATGAGGGAGATGATGTTGTCGGCGGGGGAGTAATCGATGAGATTGTAAGCTGAATGCAATCGGATGAGGATCATATCAACACCGTCCTTCGATCATGGAACAAATTTCCAGCGCATGACGAACCGGATTTCAACTGCCTCGTCAACGAGGTACGGACAGCGTTGAACGAAGGACTTGGTCAGAGCGATTTATACCTGGTCATTCAAAACGAATTCATGAATCACATTGGAGCAGAGGGGCCGGCGGACGACGTTGCACAAATTGCCGCCGAGTTGAGTGGGTGGTGGAATAGTCGCAAGGACGTCCAATAGCAACGGACGCCCCTGCGACGCGGTAAGTCATCTTTGTGGTAGAGATGACTTTTCTTTTTCCCGGAGTTACAAGGTCAATGAATACACTGTTCAACGAATACGTTCGCGAATTTCAGTTTTCAGAAATCTTCAAGTTCGACTTCCGACACATCAAAGGGGATCTCATTGGAGGGCTGACGTCGGCGATTGTTGCGTTGCCGCTCGCCCTTGGGTTCGGAATTCTCGCGTACAACGGCGATCCACGGGGTGCCGTGGCCGGTCTGTACGGTGCAATCTTTACGGGCTTCCTTGCCTCGCTGTTTGGCGGAACGCCGCGACAAATAACAGGCCCCACCGGCGGGATGACCGTCATCCTGACGCAGATGTACATTCAATACGGGGGTGCCGACGCGCTTCTTGGCGCATGCCTGATTGCCGGTCTGTTGCAGATCCTCTATGGGTTCATCAAGGCGGGCCGGTTCATCTCGTTCATTCCCTATCCCGTGATCGTAGGGTTTACAAACGGCATTGCCATCCTCATATTCACACAGCAGCTCACGCTCTTTGCCGGCGCCCCGATCATCGGGCTGATCACGCTTGCCGTCATCATTGCTGCGCCGTTCGTTCACAAGAGTTTGCCGAAAGCACTCATCGGACTCATTGTCGGAACGGCGGTTGCATCGTTGATGTATGCAAATTGGGAATGGCTCAGGCTTGCAGTCGATCCGACAGCTCTTTCGTTTTCGATCTCGCAATCATTGAACCTGATCGGAGAGATTCCTCAGTCGTTCTCCATACCGAGTTTTCCTTCCAACGACTGGCAAACGTGGTCGAAGTTGTTTCCCGCCGGGCTGACGATTTCTCTTCTTGGCGCGCTCGAAACGTTGCTTGCTTCGGTTGTTGCAGACAGCGTGACGGGAGACCGGCACAACAGCAATCGTGAGCTGATTGGCCAGGGGGCGGCAAATTTTGTGGCCGGATTGTTCGGGGGCATTGCCGGCACGGGAGCCATCGTGCGAACGAACGTCAACATCAGGGCGGGTGGCGTAACCAAGATCTCCGGAATGTTTCATGCCGTGGTGCTTGTTGCTGTGATGCTGATATTTGCACCGTTGGTGGCAACCATTCCGCTCGTGGTGCTCGCGGCCGTCCTGATGATGACCGCCATCGGAATGTTCGAATGGGAACCGCTGAAACTGCTTCCGAAGACTCCGCGCCCCGATGCGATCGTCATGGTGGCGACGATGGTCATCACCGTCGTTTCGGATCTCATCACGGCGGTGTTGGTCGGATTCTCGCTCGCAGGATTTCTTTTCGTGTATCGCATGAGCGAACTG